>CAKRKO010000095.1 GCA_934358495.1 uncultured Eubacterium sp.
GGTGACAGGATTCGAACCTGCGACCTCCTGGTCCCAAACCAGGCGCTCTAGCCAAGCTGAGCCACACCCCGTATTTTACTGTTGCATCGCTGTTGTCTTACCCGCGACGCAAGAATTATTATATGGCAAGCCGCGTATTTTGTCAACAACTTTTTTCAACTTTTTTCAAAAACTTTTCTAATTCCTGCAAATCCTTTATTTATGCGACTTTGCTGGTACTTAATATACCAGAATTTCTATATATTGTAAAGCGTTCAAAAAAGTTTCTGTGAAACCAAAGTTAGCCCTGACTATTTTCCATTGAGACTACGCTTCCTTATTCATCCAAGTAACGAATCTCAAATGTCGGCTTTTTTCCCTTTTCTTTTTCCATCACAATGTAAGAACGCTGACGTCCTTTCTGCCGTGGATAAGACAAACTGCCCGGATTTAATAATATAATCTCATCGTCTTCTTCCAGGAGCGGTCGATGGGTATGTCCAAACATAACAGCATCTACTCCCCTGGAAATTCCTTCTTCACGAATCCGCTGATATCCCATAGAGACACCATACATATGACCATGTGTGATCAGCGCACGGAAATCATCGATAAATACGATTTTTTCATTCGGAAGATCCGAGAAAAAATCATTATTTCCAGCAATGATCTCAATCGGACATTCTGCCAGTTCTGCAATATAATCTTCATATCCTTCCGCATCTCCCAGATGGATCAGCTTCTGGAATGGATATTCCCGATTGATAGCCTCCTCGATTCCTGCATGTCTTCCATGCGTATCACTTACGATCAAAACTTTCATATGTACTCCATTCTACAATTTTTGATAAATCTAATTTCTTTCATAAAAACAGAAATACTTCTTATTGGATATACTGCTTTAATTCCTCACGCATCGCCCGAAGTGCATTTCCACGATGGCTTCTTGCGTTTTTGTCTTCCGGAGATAATTCTGCGGTAGAACAATCCAGATCCGGTACATAGAAAATCGGATCATAGCCAAAACCGTTCTCTCCCGCCGGCTTATCGCCGATATAACCTTCAATGGTTCCGCGCACCACGATCGCCTCATGACCTGGCACAACTGCTGCAATAGCACATACAAAACGTGCGGTACGTTTTTCCTTCGGTACCCCCTGCAGACGATCCAACAGCATCTGGTTTTTAATCTCATAGGGAGTATCTTCACCCGCATAACGCGCAGAATAGATACCCGGTTCTTTGTTCAGATAATCGATCTCCAGTCCGGAATCATCTGCCAGTACAATATCATTGCACTGCGCAGCCACAGCTTTGGCCTTAATCAGCGCATTTTCCTCAAAAGTAGTGCCATCCTCCACGATATCAACATCGATTCCGGCTTCTTTCATGGAAAGGATCTCCCAGCCCAGATCTCCCAGGATTTCGTGGATCTCCCGCATTTTATTTTTATTTCCTGTTGCAAATATAATTCTCTGTTTCATTCTTCCTGACCTTCTTTTCTGTCGTAACTTCTGTATCCCACCATGCTCTTACATTTTCCCACACGCAAAAACAATTATTTTTTACGCTTCCGGTCTTTTTCTTTTTGGCGGTTTCGGACCGATATACTGATACAGATTCGTTCGCAGCATACCATTGTAAATTTTACGCTTCTTATCCGCTTTCTTTCCGATACAACGCTCGGTATCTTCATAAGAAGTAATCAGATATTCTGACCAGCTGTCCAGTCCTGCAAATGCTTCGCCAATTTCATGATACAACTTCGGCAGTGCCGCTTTTTCTTCCAGACGCTCGCCATAAGGTGGATTGGTAATAACGAATCCATATTTTTTCGGGTTTTTCAGTTCGCTTACCGGGCGTTGCTGAAAATGGATCAGCTGATCCACACCTGCGCGTTTCGCATTGTCCCTGGCGGCACGTATAATCTCTCCATCAATATCGTAGCCTTGAATATTTGTCTCAATATCTGTATTTACCAGTTCCTTTGCCTCATCAAAACTGTCGTTCCAAAGTTGCATCGGAATCAGATTGTTCCAGGTCTGTGACAAAAACGTACGGGACATCCCCGGTGCGATATTGGCTGCGATCATGGCTGCCTCGATTGGAATGGTTCCACTTCCGCAAAACGGATCCACCAGAATACGGTCTGCTTTCCATGGGGTCAGCATAATCATAGCTGCTGCCAGAGTCTCCGTAATCGGCGCCTTACTGCTCAGCACACGATACCCGCGTTTGTGCAGTGATTCGCCAGAAGAATCGATACCAATCGTCACCTCATCTTTATTCAAAAATACACGCAACGGATAGGAAGAACCTGTCTCTTCAAACCAGCTCACATTATAATGCAGTTTCATTCGCTCTACAATCGCTTTTTTTACAATAGACTGAATATCAGATGGACTAAACAGCTTACTTTTTACGGAAGATGCCTTCGTCACCCAGAATTTTGCATCCACCGGCAGATAATTCTCCCACGGGATTGCCTTTACTGCCTCAAATAATTCATCAAATGTCTCTGCATGAAACTCTCCGACTTTCAAAAGCACACGCTCCGTCGTCCGTAAATGAATATTTGCCCGACAGATTGTCTCCATGTCACCTTCATATGTAATCCTGCCATCTTCTACTTTGACAATGTCGTAGCCGAGATCATAAATTTCCCGTTTTAAAATTGCCTCCATACCAAAATGACAGGGCGAAATAAATTGCTGTAACTCCATCTCTTCTCTCCTGCTATCTTTTGTTATTTGTAATCATTATAATCGTTTCTTATTTATACTGTCAATCATGATTCTGCGAAGAATATGACAGCTTATATCAAATAAAAGCACACGGCATTTTATAAAAAAACAGACTCTGTCAATTCCGATACGCTTCAATTCCGCCAGCAACAGAACATATGCGATATCCCCGCTTCACATATCTGCATCCTTCCTGAATACTTGTGTTGCCATACTGACAGTAAAAAATCAGCAGCTTGTTTTTGGACATCTGCTCCATAAACAGCTCCAGTTCCTCCACCGGCACATTTCGTGCGCCGGGAATATGCCATTGCCGGTAATCTTCTGAATCCCGCAGATCAATTACTATGGCATTCCACCTACGCTGGTATTCCCCAATCTCCTTCGTGCTGATCAGACACAATCCCATATCCATTTCCCCAATCTGTTTCAATTTATTTATGCTTAACTATATTATTTACTAAAAAAAGAGCAGACCGCCACGCAGTCCACCCCTTTTTTCTGCTCACTTACCGCTTTCGGCTATAATAACATATGCATTCACCGATAGTTTGTACCTTGTCTCACACTAACGGCAGTTTTTATCCGCATTGGAAGCGTTTTTACCGCAGTTCTCAGAATTGCTACTGCTCTTGTTCTGGAATTTATTCTGAGACTTGTTCTGTCCCTTATCTGCCGCATTTTTTGCATATCCATTTGTGTAATCAGCATTTTTGTAATCATTTTCAGACGTATAATTTTTAGCCATTTTATGATTCCTCCTGTTTCGTTTTTACAGGTATAGTATGTTAACTTTTTCAAATTCTATGCATGGAAAAATTTGCCTGAAATTTAAGTGAATTTTGCAAGAAAAAGTTTGTTAAATTATTTGCAATTTCTACACAAATGCTATATAATTCAAAGTGAAAAGAATCTTCCCTTCAATATTCTTTTCAATTATACCCCTTATTAATTATTTATACTCCCCTTAAAACGACCGATGTTCCCCATTGGTCGTTTTATTTTGCTTTCATTTTTTATTTGTTACGTATTTAACAATTATGATTTTTACTTGGAATACAGCTTTTTACATGGTCAATCCCATGATTTCATTACGGACTACAGCTTACCTTTTTTCTAAACTTTTAATTCCAGTTGTTCAGTGCATAATCTCAGAAATCAGTACGGAAATTCCGAGAACTGCCCCCAAAATGATCAATGTTCCATACCAAGTGTTCAGTTTCAGTTTTCCAAGACGCACATCCCATCCTTCGTTTTCAATAAATTCCGCATGAAATCCATGCTCTGGATTCTGCACGTTTGCGTTAATTTCCTCCGCCGTCATATTTCCAATTGCTTCAAGCTGTTGCTGTTTTTCCAGTTTTTCATAATGCTCTACAATCATATCCGCAACTTTTACCGGATCACCGAGTTTGCGCATTACCTGCTCCATAGTCTTTCCACCAGCCACCTGTTCCTGAATGTAATCCTCATAAATATGCATCTGGTCGGTAATCTGGTCATCACTTAAACGGCCTTCTAACTGCAGTTTTAAAATATATAAGAAATCATCCATTTATTTTTTCTCCTTTGCTGTCATTTTTTCTTCTACTATTTCGTTTTTCAGGAATTCGCTTTTTTTCTGTTGTGACATTTCCTGCTTTTCATCATATGAAGCTATTATACAGCATCTAAAAAAAGACTGCAAAATTTAATTTGAGTACATTGGTCAAACTTTGCAATCTCTTTTATAATTTTAGATTCTATTTTCCCCTAAATCGCCAGCAGATTCTTGATTGCTTCCATATAAATCAGAACCGCTTCTTCCATTTCTGATACCAGAATAAATTCATCTGCGCTGTGAATATGATAATCCATGCCCAGTTTTTCCGGACCGAACGCAATAATATTTTTCAAAGATTTCGCATATGTTCCACCGCCGATTACCATCGGTTCATGCTCGGTATCCCCGGTCACATCCACATATGCTTTATACAGTGCTTTGACCAGAGGAGACTCCCGTGGGAAAAACAGCGGATCACCGATTTCTTCTATCTCGATCCGTCCATTTTCATCTTCCAGTCTGCCTTCACACATTTTTCGAACATCTGCTTCTTTCAAAGTAACCGGCACACGAATGTCAATCGTACAGGAAATCACACCATCCTCAGTTTTTACAATTCCGTTACAGAATGTCAGATCACCATAGGCATCCTCACACTTCAAGCCCACTCCGGCTCCGTCACAGGATGTTCCAAGGTGTGTATTATAGAATTTTACAAAATCATCCTCAAAACCTGCTTTTTCCAAACATTCAAATGTTACGCCAGCTGCATTAATGCCAAGTGCCGGTGTACTCGCATGCGCCGGAACGCCTTTTGCATAAATCTCAATCTGACCGTTTTCCTCTGTTACTTTGTACTCCTGAAGTTTTGTGTCTGCAAGAGACGCTTCCAATTTTTCTTTTAATCCAGCTTCTGCCGGGATCACAGTCGTACAACTGTCACACACCGCATTGGATACAAAACCGCCATTCATGGAAATAATTCTAGTATGTTTGGAATATGCCATCATAGACATATGCCCTTTTTCGCCATGAATGCACGGAAAATTTGCGTCTGGTGTAAATCCGCAGGATAACTCCTCAGCGACCTCATTATAATGCTCCATACATTTCGAACCGGTTTCCTCATTGCATCCCATGATCAAACGTACCCGTTTATTCAACTTCACGCCAAAATCACGAAGCAGCTTCATCGCATAAAGAGCCTCGATCACCGGACCTTTGTCATCTGTCGATCCACGTCCATATGCATAATCCCCTTTGCGCGTCAGAATGAAAGGATCATAACTCCAGTCACCGCCAACCGGCACAATGTCCAGATGTCCAGCGATTCCTACAATTTCCTCGCCTTCGCCCATCTGGGCATAACCACAATAGTTATCCAGGTTTACAGTCTGAAAACCAAGTTCTTCTGCGATTTTCAGGCCTTCACTCAGTGCTTTTGCCGGACCTTCTCCAAATGGCTTGCTCTCTGTAGGTGTTCCTAGCTTGGAATCAATCGCTACCAGTCTACCTAAATTTGTAATCATCTCCTCAGATAATGCATGAATTTGTTTTTTGATATCCATAGTTCCTCCAATGTTCTCAAAACTTCTCATTTAAGTTATTTTTCTTTAATAAAGTGAGCATTCGCAATCCAATGTTTGCATGATCATTTTATGCGTCAAAATCTGCTTCAAATACGCCTTCCGGTGTACGCATCGTTAAAATTCCCAGATTGAAGTCCTCATCCCGAACGGTAATGTGATACTCAAACACTACATCTTCCTCAAATTTTGATAACAGAATATACACGCCATTCTCTTTTCCATCAATCTGATCACAAATATCATTGTATACTGCCTCACCTGAAATCTCTCTCGGATAACCCGATGCCTTTATTTTCTGCTCAATCAGTTCATATAATTCGTTCATGCGCTGTCCTCTTTTCTAAATTTATATATTTTTACAAAAATTACTATTTTTCTGTCTGTTACAAAATTTATTACAATAAGTATTTATAAAAAAACTTATTTTTCTGCTTCTATTTGTAATTAGCACAACCCTTAAATCACGGGCATATTTTTACACATTTCAATTCGCACGTGTTGCTTTCTCAATCAGTTTCGCATATACATGTTCCACAAACCACGGCTCCGTTGATTTTTTCAGTGCATCTTCTGGCGTAAACCATGCCACACCGCTATTTTCATCTACCTTTATCGAAACCGCTTCTTCTGAATCAGCTTCCAATAAATATGTCGCATTAAAATGCAAATGACTGGAAACATATTTTCCATTTTTCCAATGCCCGTCTACGGTAAGCGATTCCATTGAAAAAATATCCTTCGACACCGGAGTCACATTGGAGATACCAGCTTCTTCTTTCACTTCCCGAACCGCCACGGATAACAGATCTGTCTCGCCATCTGCATGACCGCCTAACCAAGACCAGGAATTATAAATATTGTGATATACCATCAACACTTTGCTTCTGTCCTTATTTACCACCCAGGCAGATGCTGTCATATGTGCCACGACATTTTCGCGCAAAAATGCATTGTCATTATTTTTTATCCACTCCAGAATAAGCGGTTTATCCATTTCTTCCTGCTCGTTATATGGCTGATATTGTTCGATACTGGCAATCAGCTCCTGTCGTGTCATAATTTTGTTCTCCTTGTTTATATAAATTTTTCAAAATATATCTTGATTTTATCGCAGACTCGCAACATTTCTATATATTTTCCATCATATAATGATTTATGGTTTCAAATATTTCTATCTTTTAGCTGGCATCAGCAATACATAAAAAGTATATTTCCTTTTTATCTATACTCATCTATCCTAAATCCACATGCTTCAAATGCCGATTTCTGATTCTGTTCTAGTTTCAACATTCTTCCTTCAGAATACGCAATGCTCTGGTATTTTTCACTGCCAAAGAACGCTTCTTCCTTTGTTGTCAGCTCTGAATTTTTGTCTAACAGCAGATCTGAATACCATTGCTGCATAATGACTGTCTGTAGTTCACCATTTATCTCCAGCATAATTTTTACATCATCATTTGTCACCGTTGATGTATAACGAACACCATCGTAAATCACATCATAATTCCAGGAATTCGCATTATAATCTTCCAGATCATTAAACACAAACCAGTAGCCCTCATTCAGATTATACTTATCCAGACACTTTGCTACTGTCTCAGGAGATACTGTTAATTCAATCGTATCGCTGCCATTGTTTGCTTCTTTCACAGCATTTTGAAGCTCAGATTTTTTACCAGTAAGCTCCTGCAAATAAGATTCTGCATAGATGCCTTCATAAGTTGTCTCCGGACTCCATGTAAATTTATACCATTTTTCATCCTCGCCGTCTACCTCTACCAGCTCGTAATCCGGCTTATAGGCAAAAAGTTCATTCAAAACTTCATCTTCAAATACTTTTCGAAATATTGGTGCTGTATCACCTAATGTAGTTCCATTCTCGTCTGTACACGGAACGCCAACAAACGCTACCGACTCCATTGTACCATCTTCTGTTATATTATCAAATAATTCTTCATTCCTGGCAGTATCTAAACCAATGGCACCTGCAATACCGCATAGTGAATCCATCAATTGCTGTAATAATGTTTCTTTATCTCTATTGTCACACACATTCTGATTTATGTAATTTTCTGTATTAATATATGTCTCCTTACCATCGGAATCCATTATCGCTTCCAAGTTGTCTGCTGTCACATACAATTCTTTTGCATCTATGATTCGATACTCTGCCTGAATGTAGTCTATCTGATCTTCCTTTTGTTCCGACTTTGGACTATTTGTATTATTTGAAGTATCTGTTTCACTAATTGACCCCGCAGATACATTATCTTTATCGTTTGCTTTATCTGAATTTCCACATGCTGTCAGACTAACTACAGCCATTGCTACACATAATAAAATTGCCACCATTCTCTTTTTCAAATTTTTGTCCCCCCTCCACAGAAATATACCTGCCCTCTATATTGTAACCCAATACACTGTTTTTTTATCTTTTTAATTTCCTATTTCTTATCATCATTTATATTCTAACATACGCATTCTAAAAATGCTATCTCGCTTATTATTAAGCAGTAACAATATGTATTATTTCTATTCTAATAACTGATGTTTCAAAGCATCTATGCTCTTTACCCAAGTAACTGTCAATAAACTACTGAACGTTTAAAGCATTTTATTGTAAAAAATTAGTATCATTTTCGTATCAAAAAAAGGACTCCCATTTCTGGAAGTCCTTAATTTATGCTTATTCGTGATTACTCGATGATTGTAGCAACACGTCCTGATCCTACAGTA
>CAKRKO010000096.1 GCA_934358495.1 uncultured Eubacterium sp.
CAGTTCCGGAATCGAACCAGAGACACGAGGATTTTCAGTCCTCTGCTCTACCAACTGAGCTAACTGGGCAATTGATTAACTAATTCTATCTTAATTTCCTGTACCTGTCAAGACATAAATTATCGATACTACCAAAAACATTACAGTTCACACGCGCTATTCGCATAAGAGATCGCTTTCACAACTGTTTTCACTCATCACGCGAAATTCCTGCAACACAAGTGTTGCAGGAATCCATTCATATCTTATATCTTGCGTTAAGAAATACAACTTTTTATCGATTTTCCATTGTCTCAAAATACTTCTGTGCATTTACCGGCTCACCGTTCTGTACGGCATGAACATACTGTCCATCTGCCATCTGCACTCTTGCCTTGACATTATCAGACATGATAACATCAAAAATGTGAAGCACACGCTTTTTGATATCTTCATCATAAATCGGAGTTGCAACTTCCACACGGCGTGTGGTATTTCTTGTCATAAAGTCTGCGGATGCAATATATACTTCATCGTTACCGAAAATATAGATTCTGGAGTGTTCCAGATAACGTCCAACGATACTTCGTACGCTAATATGATCTGTAATTCCAGGAACCCCTGCGATCAGGCAGCAGCTTCCGCGCACGATCAGTTCAATATCCACACCAGCCTGAGATGCTTCCATCAGTTTTTCAATAATGCGTTTATCTGTCAGAGAATTCATCTTTGCACCGATATATCCCGGCTCTCCGCGTTTTGCCAGTGCAATCTGTTCATCCATTTTGTCCAGAATTTTATTTCGGAGGCATTTCGGTGCCACCATCAGATATTTTGTCTCTTTCATAACCTGACCAAGGCACAGCTTCTGAAATACTTCATTTGCTTCCTCACCAATGCCCTGATGTGCCGTCATCAATGAAAAATCTGTATACAGTTTCGCCGTCTTCTCATTATAATTTCCGGTTCCGATCTGTGTGATATAGGAAATATGATCCTCTGTCTTTTTCGTGATCAGACACAGTTTAGAATGTACTTTCAATCTGTCCAGACCATATAAAATACGGCAACCGGCATCCTCTAGTCTTCTGGACCATTCAATGTTATTTTCCTCATCAAAACGGGCACGCAATTCCACCAGGGCCACAACTTCTTTTCCATTTTCAGCTGCATTGATCAGAGCCTCGACAACCTTACTGTCATTCGCCACTCGATACAACGTCATTTTAATAGAAACAACCTCCGGATCCTCTGCAGCCTCATTCAACATACGAAGAAACGGCTGCATGCTGTCATACGGGAAAAACAGGAATCGATCCTTTTCCTCTACCTGCTTCATGATACTCTTGGACATATCAATATCCGCCGGAAGCTGCGGTACATATTTGTCATAAAATAATTCTTTCTTATTTCTCAGCAAATCCCGAATTCGTGAGAAAAAGGACAGATCCAATGGAGCCTCAGAGTGGAAGATATGTTTTTTCTTCAAATCCAGGTAACCACACAACGTATCAAGTACAGACTCATCCATCAGTCGTGTGTACTCCAGTTTGATCGGACACAGCTTTCTTCTGCGGCTGACAAGCTGCTCCATCACCTGACGGAAATCTGTATCGTCATCATACATTTCCTCATCCGGATCAATATCCGCATTTCGAATAATCCGGATCAGTGATTTACTCTTGATTTTATAACGGTCAAAAATCAATGGTATATAATGAAGAATCACTTCTTCACGCAACATAAAACGATTTTCATGTCCCGGAATACGCACAAGGCGCGGAATAACATCCAGATTGCATGGTACAATTCCGAGTTTATCCCTGTTTTTCTTTTCCAGTACAACTACCGCATAAATATCTTTACTCTTCAGAAACGGAAATGGCTGCTTTTTACCGATAATCTGTGGAGACAACAGCGGACGCAGTTCATGCTCAAAATACGTGTCCAAAAATTCTACATCTTGTTTTTCCAATTCAGAATAACTGCAGATTTCTACGTCATAAGATTCCAGACCATCTTTCAGATCTGCATACGCAGCGTCTTTTCTCTGAGTCAGCAGTTTTACCTGATCAAAAATTGCATATAGCTGCTCCTGACAGGTCATATTTGTCTTGTTATCCCGGATATCTTTTGATACAAGCATCTGATCATAGAGCGATCCGACACGGACCATAAAAAACTCATCCAGATTGCTTTGGAAAATAGATGCAAAAGACAGACGCTCACAAAATGGATTGGATAAATCTTCTGCTTCTTCCAGTACCCTCGTATTAAATTTCAGCCACGAAAGTTCCCGATTATCATAACATGAATGTACCATATGCTCCCCACTCCTTATAGTATTTGCTGTAGCTGTCTGCACTTGTGTATTCTGTATTTCCATTTTTGATACCTCTTTCGTTTTTTTTTCCACAGGTATCTTCTGAATCATTTTTTCAGGCTTCGGCTGCGTTCTTTTTTCACATCCGGCCTTCTGTGTAGTGCTCATTTTCTGCTGATTTACGGAGTTTCTTTCAAATAATCTCCGTATGAAATTTGAAATTCTACTCATTTTTTTATCTTATCCTCTTGTACTTCCACTCATGTTCTGCAAAATTCCTGCGTACTTTCTATGTTATTGCATTTTAGTTTCGACCGCTATCAGCATTTTATAATTTTTTTGTAAAATCAATGTAAATTTATTGGTTCTTTTCTATTCTACCCTACTCTGCCAGAACTAATTCATCTCCGACTTTGATGCTTCCCCCTTTCAGTACTTTGGCAAATACGCCTTCTCTCGGCATAATGCAGTCTCCGACAACTTTATAAATTTCACAATGACTGTGACATTCCTTTCCAATCTGTGTCATCTCAAGCAATACATCATTGCAGCGAAATCTTGTTCCGACCGGCAGATTTCGGAAATCATATCCATCCACGATCAGATTTTCGCCAAATGCACCAAATTCCACTTCCACCCCTCTGGCACGGAAAGCTTCTATCTTTTCCAGAGAGAGCAAGCTCACCTGACGGTGCCAGTGACCTGCGTGTGCATCATTTTCAATGCCCCAATCCGCAACCAGCGTTGCCTCATTCACCTCATGCTTCTGCGTACCTCTTTTCTCACTGATACATATTCCTTTAATCATTCCCATATTCACAGTTACTCCTATCCCTATAATATCTTTATTTTACCATCTTTCTGCACAAAAAAAAAGAACTTCATCAAGAAGTCCTTTTATTATAATGTTATTATAATGGGCGGAGAAGGATTCGAACCGTTTTGGTTTCTCACAGCTGATTTCTTCTGCTCATATCAATTCTTTTTAAATATATGTAATGGGCGGAGAAGGATTCGAACCTTCGAAGGCATCGCCAGCAGATTTACAGTCTGTCCCCTTTGGCCACTCGGGAATCCACCCATTTGCGAAACAAGCTATAAATGCTCATTCCGCTATTTACTATATCACGTTATTCACGCTCATGCAAGCACTTTTTTTAATGCCTCTTCATCTGCAACCAGTGTGAAATTTGGATGCAGCTGCAGGATTGATGCAGGTACTTCCGGAGTTACCGGTCCAAAAAATGCCTTTTGAACAGCATCGGCTTTATCCTCACCAGATGCCACCAGAACAACTTTTTTTGCCTGAATGATATCACAGATTCCCATGGTCAGTGCCTGCCGTGGTACATCATCAACACTGTCAAAGAAACGTTTATTAGCCTCGATGGTAGATTCTGCCAGACTGACACAATGTGTTCCTTTTGTAAATACATGATCCGGCTCATTAAATCCGATATGTCCATTACGTCCGATACCAAGAAGCTGCAGATCAATCCCTCCTAAAGATGCAATTTTTTTATCATAGCGCTCACACTCAGCTGCAATGTCCGTATTTTTTCCATTTGGAATAAAAGTATGATCTTCACAAATATTGATAGAATCAAAGAAATTATGGTGCATGAAATAAACATAACTCTGATCACTGGTAATATCTAATCCCACATATTCATCCAGATTAACAGAATAACACTCAGAAAAATCTACATCCCCCTTATTGTACCATTCGATTAACTGACGGTAAATACCAAGCGGACTGCTTCCTGTCGCAAGTCCAAGTACACAATCCGGTTTCATGATCACCTGCGCAGAAATAATATTTGCTGCCTTTCTGCTCATCTGATCATAATCTTTTGATCTGATAATTTTCATTGTAAAAAACCTCCTCATTTTACCTGTTTATTTTATATAAATATATGACATGGGTGTCAAAACACCCATATCTTTATTACATAAATATCCGGTTAGTTCCAGATATTTCCACCGATGATTACGGTTTCCAGTTCCAGATCCTGATTCAAAATCAGCAAATCTGCTCTGGCTCCTTCCTGGATGCATCCAATTTCTGACTCCAATCCAATGGCCTCTGCCGGAGTCAGAGTTGCAACCCGTATCGCCTGCTCCAGAGGAACTCCGAATCGAACTACATTTCGCACCGCATCCATCAAATGGATAGAGGAGCCAGCCAGCGTTCCATCTGCCAGCGTTGCTTTTCCAGCTTTCATCCACACTGGCTGACCGCCCAGGGAGTACTCTCCCTCCGGCATTCCCGCACAACGCATAGAATCGGAAATCAAATTCAATTTATTACCAAATAATGCGGCTGTCATACGAATCACAGACGGATCAATATGAAACCCATCACAGATCAGTTCCACCGTAGCTCCCGCATCAAAGGCTGCTCCGATAATCCCCGGATTACGATGGTGCAGACCGTTCATTCCATTAAACATATGTGTAACATGTGTCGCACCTGCTTCAAATGCAGCCTTTGCCTGCTCGTAATCTGCCACAGAATGTCCCAACGAAACAGTACATATTTTACTTGCCTCCCGGATAAATGCATCATTTTTATCTTCCTCCGGTGCAACCGTAATCATGCGAACCTGTCCACCACAGGCCTCGTTTAATTTTTTCAGTTCCTCTATATCTGGCTTCTGCAAATAAGCTGCATTCTGTGCACCTCTTTTTTCATAAGAAACAAATGGGCCTTCCAGATGTACCCCTATGCAATTTGCACCATCCGAAGTAAAATCCCGGATCGCATGCATTGCCTTCAACAGCTGCTCTTCCGAGAGTGTCATGGTCGTCGGGCACCAGCTTGTTACCCCCTTCTGTGCATAGTAACGTGACATTTTCCGTAAACCATCCACATCTGCGTCACTTGCATCTGCATTGACTGCCCCATGAGAATGGATATCCACCAATCCCGGAATTACATACTTTCCTGTAGCATCCACTATCATCTCGTCTGCAGCCAGATCAATTCCCATCTCCTCATCTGCTGCTTTCACTGCAAGGATTCGTTCGTTGCAGTTCAGATTTTTCTGTTCAAATCTTCCTTCCGGCAAAAATACCATTCCGTTTTTTATATACATCGTTCCATCTCCTTTGCATACCGCTATCTTGCCTCTTTTTTTTACAAAATGCAAGCTCTTTTTTTACGAATTTTCACTTTTTAACTGCGCTTTTTTTTTACTTCCATATTAGACACGTTTTCACAATATTTCTTCTGTTTTTATCGTTGTTTTTCCTGGCAGAAAAACGTATAATGAAAGTAATCGACAATTAAGTAATTTACTTTTTAATGATGACAGGGGCAAAAGCCTGAAACCATGATCTGCTTGCACAGGAGTGGTTTTATAGCTTAATGACCTGCCCCGATATTCGCAATCCGTTTATACTACTTACTACTCATTAATATATGGAGGACATTGCTATATGAAAAAACCAGTATTAGTTGTCATGGCAGCCGGCATGGGCAGCCGTTACGGTGGATTAAAACAGATGGATCCAGTTGGTGGACACGGTGAAGTAATCATGGATTACTCTCTTTTTGATGCACGCCGCGCCGGATTCGAGAAAGTAATTTTTATCATCAAACATTCCATCGAAAAAGAATTCAAAGAAGTTATCGGAGATCGTGTGTCCAAATACATGGACGTAGCTTATGCATTCCAGGATTTGGATGATCTGCCAGAAGGTTATTCCGTTCCGGAAGGACGCGAAAAACCATGGGGAACATGCCATGCAATTCTTGCAGCACGTTATCTCATCGATGCACCGTTTGCTGTTATCAATGCCGATGATTATTATGGCACAACCTGCTTTAAAATCATTTATGATTACCTTTCTACTCACAGCGATGATGATAAATATCGTTACTGTATGGTCGGTTATCAGTTAAAAAATACTGTTACAGAAAATGGTTCTGTTGCCCGCGGTGTCTGCACTGCCGATGCTGACTCTAACCTGATCCGCGTTGTGGAGCACACTCAGATTGAGCAGTATGAAAACGGCATCCGCTTCACTGAGGATAAGGGTGAGACCTGGCACGATATTGATGGAAATACCATTGTATCCATGAATCTCTGGGGATTCAGTGAAAGCTTTATAAAAGAAGCTGAAGCACGCTTCCCGGCTTTCCTGGATGATGCCATGAAATCCAATCCGCTGAAAGGTGAATATTTTCTTCCTTCCGTTGTAAGCCAGCTTCTGGATGAAGAAAAAGCTACAGTAAAAGTACTGCAGAGCCCGGACAAGTGGTATGGTGTTACTTACCGTGAGGATAAACCAGGTATTGTAAAAGCACTTGCTGATATGGCAGATGCTGGTTTATATCCGTCACCATTATGGCAATAACATCATCTGATGTAAGTATCAAAAATCTATATTGATAAAAAAGGAGAAGATATTTATGACAAAGTTTTCACCTGATGCATTTAATGAAGTCCTCGCTGCCTACGACTGGGGAGAAGGCACACTGACTTATAATGCCTATGGGGAAGGACATATTAACATTACAAATCTTGTAACCGTTTCTTCCGAATCAGAAACCAAACGTTTTATCCTGCAACGGATCAACACAGATATTTTTACCGATCCAAAAGCACTGATGGAAAATATCTGCAACGTTACTTCTTATTTGAAAAATGTCATTGAAAAACGTGGAGGCGACACCGAACGCGAAACTATGACAGTGGTTTACACCAAAAACGGACTGCCTTATTTTACAGATTCCGAGCAGGGCGTATGGCGTGTATATCCTTTTGTGGAGCATACCATCTGCCTGCAACAGTGCAGAGATGCTAACGATTTTTATACCTCTGCAAAAGCTTTCGGACAGTTCCAGAAAAATCTGTCCGGCTATGATGCTTCTACCTTGCATGAAACCATTCCGAATTTTCATAATACCCCGGATCGTTTCCGCAAATTCAAAGAAGCACTGGCTGCTGATGTTATGCATCGTGCAGCAGAAGTTGCTGAAGAAATTGCCTTTATCGAAGCTCATGAAGCAGACTGTTCTCATATGACAGACCTTCTGGCCGCCGGAAAAATACCGTTACGTGTAACACACAATGACACAAAATTAAACAATATTCTACTGGATGACAAAACCAGTGAAGCACTATGTATCATTGATCTCGACACTGTAATGCCTGGACTTGCCGCCAATGATTTTGGTGATTCCATTCGTTTTGGTGCCAATCACAATGCCGAGGATGAGCCGGATCTGTCAAAGGTTAATTTCTCACTGGAATTATTTGAAGCATATACAAAAGGATTTCTGGAAATTGCCGGTGATGCGCTGACTCCATTGGAAGTTGAGACATTGCCATGGGGTGCAAAGCTTATGACATTAGAGTGTGGCATTCGATTCCTGACAGATTATCTGGAAGGAGATCATTATTTTGCCGTTCATCGCCCTGGACAGAATCTTGACCGTGCACGAACACAGTTCAAACTCGTGCGCGACATGGAAGCATGTTGGGATGAAATGAATGCTATTGTATGTAAATACCGTTAAAAAAGAAGGACCAGGAGTTTATGAGGTGACCCCTCAAAGTTAGACTTTTACGAGACGACTTCGGTCGTCTCGTTTTTTCTTTATGCAGTTAAAAGATG
>CAKRKO010000097.1 GCA_934358495.1 uncultured Eubacterium sp.
GACAGAGGACGGACCGAAGGTTCTGGAGTACAATGCCAGATTTGGTGATCCGGAGGCACAGGTTGTCCTTCCACGTATGAAAAATGATGTAATTGACGTGATGGAAGCCTGCATCGATGGTACATTGGATCAGATTGATCTGCAGTTTGAAGATAACGCTGCAGTCTGCGTTGTTCTGGCCAGTGACGGTTATCCGGTTTCTTATGAAAAAGGATTCGAAATCAAAGGTCTGGAGGAGTTTGAAAACAAAGATGGTTATTACTGTTTCCATGCAGGTAGCAAGTTAAATGAGGAAGGCAAGATCGTGACAAACGGCGGCCGTGTCCTTGGTGTGACTGCGAAAGGTGCTACATTAAAAGAAGCACGTGCAAACGCTTACGCAGCAACAGAATGGATTGATTTTGCAAATAAATATATGCGTCATGATATCGGTAAAGCCATCGATGAGGCATAATTTATGAAAAAAGCAGTTATTTTTGATATGGACGGTACATTGTGGGATTCTGTAGATGAAATTGTGGAATCCTGGAACAAGACCTGTCCGGAAATGCACATCCGCAGAGAACAGCTCATCGGGCTCATGGGAAAAACCATGGACTGCTTCGCAAAGGAGCTGCTTCCTCAGTATGAGATGGATCAGGCGATGGAAATCATTCATGCCTGTGAGAGAGATGAAAATGAATATCTGAGTCATGTAGGAGCAAAGCTGTATGGTGATATCCGTAAAGTATTTGAAACCCTGCGTGACATGGGATATGAGATTGGTATTGTCAGCAACTGTCAGTCAGGGTACATTGAAGTATTCCTGGAGTATTACCAGCTTGGTGATCTGGTGGCAGACATCGAGTGTTATGGCAACACACAGCAGCAGAAGGATGTGAATCTGAAAGCACTGATCGAGCGTAACCATTATGAAAAATATTATTACCTTGGAGATACCCAGGGGGATTATAATGCATGTCAGAAAGCGGGAGTTCCATTTCTGTTTGCAGCTTATGGTTTCGGAAACGTAGATGCTAAAGTACCGCAGATAGAGAGCCTGGAGCAGTTACCGGAAGTAATGAAAAAATTATAATTGAAAAAATATGAAAAGCACTGAAAACCAATGAAAGGCATTCAGTGCTTTTTTCTTAAATGAAAAAAATTATAAACCAAACATCACATGCGCTATTTCTGTACCAGCTTTGGTTTTGAAAATCCGGTCAATAGCAGTCTGAATTGCTGGTCTGTCTGCATGATCCTCATAAAGATTGACGAGAAAATCTGCCTCTACCAGAATCTGGTAATCTAACCCATCGATATTATTGTAAGTATGATGATGTCCAATGAGGTAGCAGACACGGTCGATCACCGCATCAGGATAAGAACCACATTCTGTCAGCATCTGGCGGGCAGCAGCAGGCCCTTCTTTTTCCTGCAACGGTCCTGCAGAACTGTGATATTTTTCTTCAGCAATTTTGATGCCGATGTCGTGGAGAATCGCAGCGGTTTCCAGAATGTGCTGTAATTCATCAGATAAATGCTCTGCGTGTCCGATCATGGATGCATAAGTATATACTTTTGTATAATGCTGGATACGGGCAGGGTCGCCGGAATAGTAGGCAAGCATTTTCTGGATCAGTGTTTCATTCATTTCAATTGTCTTATTCATTTACATAGTTATCCTTTCGCTTTCATGTCCATCACATTATAAAACTCATTCGCAGCCATCAGATCCGAAGCACTTTCAATTATTCCCAGATCAATCATTGCCTGAATTGTGTTTGTACAGGACTTAGATAAGGAAAATGATACTTCTATGGAAGAATAATAATTTTCCGGTTTATTAGTCTGAACGTCAGCATTTACTGTATTTGCTGAGGATTTTTCATAATCCCGGGAAGTACTTGGCGAATTTCCGGATGGCAGCATATCTGTCAGATATTTCACATCTCCGGGAATCTGTCCGTAGAAGTAAAAACTGTCATAGTAAATCGGGTTATCGTTGGTATCATGGATGCCAAGTCCCGCCGGATAGTTGCCGGCAAGGATATCTGCTTTGAGTGCCTCATACAGTGTTTCTGTCTGTTGCTGATTCAGGTTTATGTTTCTATCATGTCCGTATTCGTCCGCATGGTTTAAAGTGCCATTTATAAAGCTGATGTCTTCGTAATTGTAGCAGAGCAGATATCGAAGCAAGTCTTCATTTCCTGTTTCCAGTTTGGAAATCTGATAAGCCGGTGTGGTGTCATCTTTCAGTGTCGCATTTGTTACCGGAATTTCATAGCGTCGCATAATTTTATGGCCGTTTTTCAGATAATAAGTAATCTGAATGGAAGATACATAATCCCCGTCACTGTAAACAACAGAGGAGGAAGTACTGGATTTTGTGGTGCCGGAGGATGTTGCAGTTGCATATTCAGCACTTCGTTCTTCAGGATCATTGTAGGCTGTATATTTTTGCTGATAGGAGTATGACAGATACTCCTGTTTGTGGTTCAAAATATTTTTGTGAATTTTTTCCAGCGCTTTGAAATCAGCCGGATCAGTGTATACATGCTCGTAATCCGCGTACATATAAATGGCTGCAATCTGATCCGTTTCCGGAATTTTGCGTTCCATGTGGAACGCATCACTTTTGACCAGACCGGTTCCAAGCAGGAAGAGCGCAATGCAGACAGCCCATTCCATCCATCGCTTCCGTGAAAATACATGGAAGCGTTTTTTTAACAGCATTTCTGAAATAAAGAAACTTGCAAAGGTGCATGGGATCAGAAATACAAAAAGTGATACTGTCATATGTGCAGTATTGGCAAAAAGCAGACTGGAGAGCAGGAAGGAAAGTCCGAAACCTCCAACAAGTGCCAGCATCCAGCGGAAACAAGGATGCAGCCAGCCAAAGGCAACCACATCACCGGTGCATTCTAACTGGCGTTTCTGATAAAATACATAGGCGAGAATTAAAAATGCCACAGCTACGAGAACGTAAAGTCCAATCAGCAGTCCACCGTGCATATTGATTGTTTCCAGTGCGGTAAAATCTTCATTCATGGACCAGGTCAGGGATACATGATCCAGCAGATACAGAAACGGGGAAAGTACCGTATCTCTGGTTTCGGTCAATGCACTGCTTACCTGATCACCAAGGATTCCCATGCCGTAGCACATGGAGGAAATGATCAGTGTGGCGATGGATTTGATGCTGATATACAGAAAATTCCCTGCAAAATAATAAGTTGCAGCGGCAACTGCGTGTCCCGTGAGCATACAGCAGAATACCGCGAGGGTATAAAACAGAAAACTCATGCCTGTTATGTAAAGCAGCCAGTACAACAGATATTCCACGGACGTAATATTATTTAAAATACATACAAGCAGATTCAGCAAAAATGTGATCAGCTGCGGGATCAGCAGGAACAAAAAGCCGCTGATATAATTTGTTGCAAACAATTCACTCCGTTTTACTGGAAGTGCATGGATCATATGACAGCTTCTGGTGGAAAAAAGGTAGGAAAAAACCGTAACGGCAGCCACCAGTGCTGCAAAAAAGATGACATATGGTTCCAGATTTCCACTGATGCATTCCAACATGGTTGTCAGGCGATTTGTGGCTGAAGGGGCAGAATAGTCCAATTGTTGAAATTTCATGTAATTGCGGGTGTTCAGGAACATCCGTATGGTCATGTTAAAAAACAGATACGCAAGGTAAACCGCCCAGACCGGCCAGAACCGGGTCATATTTTTACGGAATATCGTTTTATTAAAACAGGATGTCTTTGATTTCATAATTCTTTCCTCCCATTTCATAAATAAAAATTTCTTCCAATGTAAGAGGAAGGATATCAATCAGCATCGGATGTGTCTGCTCCAGTATCATTTTGGCCTGCTCCGGATTGCCTTTTACGATCAATGTGTATACACGACCGGTGTTGGACATGTGTAAAATCTCAAAATCTTTCGGCAGCGTTGGCATGCCTTCCTGAAATGCCACCTGAATTTTGGACACATTTCCCTGCAGATCGGAGAGAGCGCGCTCCACAATAATCTTGCCCTGATGCATGATGCCTACATGGTCGCAGACATCTTCCAGCTCACGCAGATTGTGGGAAGAAATCAGGATTGTAGTGCGGCTTTCGCTTGCCTTAGACAGTATGATACTCCAGATCTGGCGGCG
Organism: uncultured Eubacterium sp.; assembly: GCA_934358495.1. GTDB lineage: Bacteria > Bacillota > Clostridia > Lachnospirales > Lachnospiraceae > Eubacterium_I. The sequence continues at coordinate 4,154 of CAKRKO010000097.1, forward strand.
CATCACCGGATCAAGACCATCCATAGGCTCATCCAGGATCATCAGCTCCGGCATGGCGCAGATAGAGAGCCAGAAGGCCACCTGCTTTTGCATACCTTTGGAAAGCCGGCGGATGGCACGTTTGGTATCAATATTCGGGAAAAATTCCTGCAAGCGCTCAAAAAGTCCGGAATCAAATTTTTTGTAAATGCCCTGATAAAACTGCTTCATTTCCAGTGTATTTGCCTGGAAAAAATAGAACATGTCATCCGGGATATATGTGAATTTGATTTTGGCCTCCGGATTGTCATATACTGGCAGACCGTCAATGAGGATGGAGCCGCTGTCTGGGCGGTAAATTCCGGTGAGATGACGGATCAGAGTGGATTTCCCGGCACCATTTGGACCAACGAGACCGTAAATGGTTCCTTTCGGGACGTGCAGACTCATGTCATCCAACGCTTTAAATCCATGGAATGTTTTGGTAATATGTTCTGCCTGGATCATGCTTGAATCCTCCTTCCTGATAAAGAAAGAATGCGGTTCGTGAGCTCGTTTACCGGTATGGACAGATAGAGAAGCTCAGACACGATCTTATCAAATTGTGGCAGCAGTTCCTGCTGACGAAGCTGGTTGGTCTGGTCCACTTCTGCAACAAAGGTGCCTTTTCCGGACAACGTATAGATGTAACCTTCGCTTTCGAGTTCCCGGTAGGCACGCTGGATCGTATTTGGGTTGATCGCCAGCGAAGCTGCCAGTTCCCGGACGGAAGGCAGTTTTTCATCTTTTTTCAAAGCACCGCTGACAACAAGCTGCCGCACGTTATCTTTTATCTGCTGATAAAAGGGGCGCGTATCGCGGTAATTTAACTGTATCATAGAAGTCTCCTTTTAAATAAAAATAGACGAACGGTGTCAGCTAAATAGCAGATGGAGTATCTATATAAATTTATATAGAAAACGTCGCAGATGGCATTTGGCGTACTAACCGTGTTAATACAGTTAATATAGCATGCATATGGGGGACATACAAGGAAGAAGCGCAAAAGAAAATCTTAATTCTTTCGAAAGAAAGACATTTGTCAGGAAAGAAAAAAATGATGTATTAGACAGATACAAAGGTAAGGGAGAAAAAGAGCAGGTGATGCTTCACCTGCTCATGCGACTTTTTATGATAATTAATCTTCTTTTTCCAGTTCTGCAACAATGTCATTTAACATCTGTAATACATTGTCCTCGCCTACATTTTCGAAGTGTTCGGAAATGGATTCCAGTCTATCAAAAAAGCTTGGCTTTCTTTCGCCTGTCTGTGTGTCACAGGAAGAACCACAGCTGTGGCAATTGCCTGTACATCCGCCAATAGTATTTTCTGCCATATGAATTACCTCCTTAAAATGTGAATCGAATGATTCTTATGAGTTTAGTATACTATAATATTCTCCTCGTTTCTATAAAAAAATGTGAATTCATAGAAAATTAATAGAGTTTACCTGGCAGCCCTATTTTAGGTTGAGAAAAACCGCAAAAAAAGGTATAATAAAACACATGATTCGGGAAAAATCCCGCTGCAAAAAGCCTTCTTACGGGAATATTTTTTGCAGATTTTGGGAAGGAGTTTTTTATTATGAGAGCAAGTGGTATTTTACTTCCGGTAAGCAGTTTACCGTCAAAATATGGAATCGGATGTTTTTCAAAAAGTGCATTTGAATGGATTGATTTTCTGCAGGAAAGCGGCCAGACATTCTGGCAGATTCTGCCGTTGGGGCCGACCAGTTATGGGGATTCTCCGTATCAGTCATTTTCTACTTTTGCAGGGAATCCGTATTTCATTTCTCTGGAAGAACTGATTGAGGAAGGTCTTTTAACGAGAGAGGAATGTGAGTCTGCACAGCTTGGCACAAATCCGTCCTATGTGGATTATGGGAAGCAGTATAAAAATAGAAATCCGTTATTACATAAAGCATATGCAAACAGCAAAAAACGGGAAGACGCAGAGTTCCTGAAATTTGAGGAAGAGCAGAAGGAATGGCTCCCGGATTATGCACTGTTTATGGCATTAAAGGATGTGCATGACAAGCAGGCGTGGAGTACCTGGGAAAAAGAACTGATTCAGAAGGAGCCGGATGTTCTGGCAAAATATAGGGAAGAACTTGCGGATGAAATCTGTTATTATGAATATCTGCAGTACTGGTTTTTAAAACAGTGGCTGAAAGTGAAAAAATATGCCAATGAGCGTGGTATCAAGATTATTGGTGATATTCCGATTTATGTGGCTTTCGACAGTGCAGATGCATGGATGAATCCGGAATTATTTGAATTTGATGAAGATATGAACCCAATCGAAGTGGCAGGATGCCCGCCAGACGGATTTACTGCAGACGGACAGCTCTGGGGCAATCCAATCTATGACTGGGAATACCACAAAAAGCAGAACTTTGCATGGTGGATCCGCCGTATCAAACACTGTGAAGTATTGTATGATGTGGTTCGAATCGACCATTTCCGTGGTTTCGATGAATATTATACGATTCCATACGGCATGACAAATGCCCGCATCGGGGAGTGGAAAAAAGGACCGGGTATCGCACTTTTTAAAGAAATAAAAAAACATGTGAAAAACATCGAGATCATCGCAGAAGATCTTGGCTATATGACACAGTCGGTCCGTGATCTGGTGGCTGAAACCGGTTATCCTGGCATGAAGGTATTACAGTTTGCCTTTGGTGGTGGTAGTGACAACGAATATCTGCCACATAACTATACCCAGAATGCTGTTGTATACCCAGGAACTCATGACAATGAGACTCTGATGCAGTATCTGGACTGTGCGCAGGATCATGTGCGCAATCACATCCGGGAATATATGAATCGTCCGCATGCTTCAAATGGGGAACTAGGTGAAAATCTGATCTGGATGGCAATGTCCAGCGTTGGAAAATACTGTATTGTTCCGATTCAGGACTATCTGGGTCTGGGAAAAGAAGCCCGGATGAACTTTCCGTCCACCCTTGGTCATAACTGGGAGTGGCGTGTGCGCAAGGAGCAGCTGACACATGATCTGGCTGGTAACATTGCGCATATGACAGGATTGTCCTATCGCTGGAGAATCGATCCGCCGAAAAAAGAAGAGAAAGAAGCGGAAAAATAATGGAGTTAAAACGACAAAATCATGAATTTTCCCCAGTGTATGATGAAAATTCTGAAATACTGATCCTGGGTAGTTTTCCGTCGGTGAAGTCCAGAGAAATGCAATTCTTTTATGGACATCCGCAGAACCGTTTCTGGAAAGTCATGGCGCAGGTTTTGAATGAGAAGGTTCCGCAGACTATTCCAGAGAAAAAAGAAATGCTGCTGCGGCATCATATCGCCCTGTGGGATGTGATCGCAAGCTGTGACATTGCGGGATCCAGCGACAGCAGTATTCGAAACGTGGTGCCAAATGATCTGGCATATATAATAGGAAGAAGCCAGATTACGAAGATTTATGCAAATGGGGCAAAATCAAAACAGTTGTATGACAAGTATCTGGCAAAAGAGTTGGGGATTGAAGCAGTGCAGCTGCCATCTACCAGTCCGGCGAATGCGGCTTACAGTGTGGAGCGGTTGTTGGAATATTGGCAAAATATAAGAAAAATTTAGAGGATGATATAGGCTGTCCATTGGAATAACAAACAGATGTCAAGCAATTATAAGTCTGTACAATAAGGTTTTTTAAACTGTTTTTAGATTTTGAGCCAGAGGTAAGAGCAAAGCCACC
>CAKRKO010000098.1 GCA_934358495.1 uncultured Eubacterium sp.
GCAAAATCTTCTGAGAGAGGAGTGATGGCACAGTGAACAGACAAAATCAGGGAAAATCAGAGAAAAACGAGTATATTCATAAAAAACGAAAAAAAGTGCGGGGCGCAGATGAAGTATTAAAACGGGCGCTGGCAGACTGCATGCAGGAAGAAGCGAACCAGGTGCAGAAAAAGTTGGAATCAGAAGGACAGCATGCATTTTCAAAACCATTTATTGAAAAAATGCAGTTTGTTTTAAAGCAGGGAAAACAGGCGGAAGAACAGCAGAAAAAGAAAGTACGTGGACGGCGATGGACCCGTGTGGCAGCCGCATGTATTGTATGTGTGGCTGTGGCAGGCGGAAGCTGGATCGGGCTGCGTGGAAATGTTAAAATGTCGCAGAATGAAACGTCTGCTCTGACAGACAAAAAAGAAACTGTAAGTCAGGCGGAAAGTGCTGAAATGGGAAAGGCAGAAAAAGAAAACAGTCAGGATTCGGCGGGCACAGAGGAAGACGCATCAGCATCTACGGGGATGCTTGCACAGAATGTGGATATAAAAGTGCTGGAAGTGACACCAACATCCCTGAAAGTAAGATTGACAAATAACGGCGATGAAGATATTAGTTTTGGAGATGATTACGAAGGCATAGAAGTTTATGATGAGGCGACAGATACATGGATAGAGTGTCAAAAGCAGTATGAAATCGCATGTAAGGATATTTTACATTTTGTGAAGCCAGGGGATAAACAGAATTGGTTTGACTGGTACGTAGACTGGGCAAATGTATATGGTTCTCTTGGGGCAGGGCATTATCGCCTGCAGAAAAATATTTCCATTGGAAATATCGATGGTGGCGACCAGTATGTGCAGATGATTCAGATTGAATTTGATGTCAGATAATAGCTATAGCCAATGCAGATAGAATTTGATGTCAGATAACAGCAGTGATTGCAGGAGGAGAAGAATTATGAAAGGAAAGAAAAAAACGGGAAAATGTTTTGTTTGGGGAAAATGGATACTTTGTATGCTGTTAGTTGGATGTATGCTGTCCACAATCGGATGTGGAAAAAGTGCGCAGTCAAGTGCGGACAGCAGCGGAACAAATCACAGTGAAAGTGGTTTTGGAACTTTTCAGGCAGATAGTCAGAAAACAGCCAGTGAGGGAACAACGGCTGAGGATGGTGCCACAGAAGCAACAGTAAATACAGACGATGCCGTGGAACAAAGTGCACAGGACTCTGAAGAACAGGGAACAGAATTTGAACAGGTGGAAGGGGCTAACACAGAGCAGAAACTGATCAAAACAGTCAATATGTCAGCGGAGACTACCGAGTTTGATACATTGGTAGCGGATGTGCGGGCAAAGACGGAGAGTGCCGGCGGTTATGTGGAAAATTCAGATATAGGTGGAAATTATGGCGCAGCTATGACACGTTATGCATATCTTGTTCTTCGTATACCGGCAGATAAACTGGATGATTTTGTGGGCGAAGTGAAAAATGCGTCTAATGTGCGATCCTTTGGCGAAAGTACGGAGGATGTTACGCTGCAGTATACAGATCTGGATACTCATATCAAAGCACTGCGGGAAGAATTAGATGCACTGTTTTCCATGATGGAGCAGGCCACATCGATGAAAGATATTTTGGCTATCCAGTCTCAGATTACAGAGGTTCGTTATGAAATTGAAAATTATGAATCACAGCTTCGTGTCTACGATAATCAGGTGACTTACAGTACCGTATATCTGGATTTGTACGAGGTAAACCGGGAAAGTTCCACGGCTGGAACAACTTTTGGTGAGCGTGTGAAAATAAAATTTAACGATAATCTGTATCAGATGGGACAGGGATTTCAGAACTTTATGGTTGGATTATTGGGCGGACTGCCAATATTGCTCCCGATCGTTGTCATTTGTGTGGCCGTTATTGTTGTGCTTCGCAAATTTTGGAAAAAGAAAAAAAGTGGCGGACAGGAAAAAACAGAAGAGTAAGAAACGACAGCTGTAGTTGGCTGTAACGGGAATCCACCTTGCGGGATTCCCGTTTTTGTGGTAAAATAGAAAAACTTTAGTGAACATTTGTTCACTGACTTGAAAGGATGAAAAAATGGCAGATAAAGTAACATATGACGCGGGAAGTATTTCCGTACTGGAAGGCCTGGAAGCGGTTCGTAAGCGTCCGGGTATGTACATCGGAAGTGTGTCCCGCAAGGGTTTGAACCACCTGATCTATGAGATCGTAGATAATGCGGTGGACGAGCATCTGGCAGGAGCCTGCAGTGAAATCAGGGTAACACTGGAAGCAGATGGTTCCTGTACCGTTGAGGATAATGGACGAGGTATCCCGGTTGGAATGCATGAAAAAGGAGTTCCGGCGGCACGACTTGTTTTTTCAACGCTGCATGCCGGAGGAAAGTTTGATGATTCTGTATACAAGACAAGCGGAGGTTTGCACGGTGTTGGATCTTCCGTAGTAAACGCATTGTCCACCTATCTGGATGTACAGATCAGCCGGGATGGTGCAATTCACCATGACCGTTATGAGCGTGGAGTGGCTGTGGAGCCACTGGTAGATGGTTTGCTTCCAGTGATCGGAAAGACCAAAAAGACCGGTACAAGGATTAATTTTCTCCCGGATCCGGAAATTTTTGAAAAGACAAGATTCAAAGAGGATGAAGTAAAAAGCCGCTTGCATGAGACAGCATATCTGAATCCGAATCTGACAATTGTATATGAGGATCTGCGCGGTGAGGAGCCGGAGCATATCGTTTATCATGAAGAAGAAGGAATCATCGGATTTGTCCGTGATTTGAATAAAAAAGCAGAAGTATTGCATGACGTGGTTTATTTCAGGGGGGAGAGCGAAGGCATCACCGTGGAAGCTGCATTTCAGTATACAAATGAGTTTCATGAAAATATTCTGGGCTTCTGTAACAATATTTACAATGCGGAAGGCGGTACCCATATCACTGGATTCAAGACGATTTTTACAACGGTAATGAATCAGTACGCCCGCCAGCTTGGAATCTTGAAGGAAAAGGACGCAAATTTTACCGGCGCAGATGTGCGTAACGGTATGACCGCGGTTATTTCCATCAAGCATCCGGATCCGCGTTTTGAGGGACAGACCAAGACAAAACTGGATAATCAGGATGCCTCCCGTATTACAGCAAAGGTAACCGGTGATGAAATTCAGTTATTCTTTGATAAAAATCTGGAGACACTGAAAATAGTATTATCCTGTGCGGAAAAGGCAGCAAAAATTCGTAAGACAGAAGAAAAAGCAAAGACAAACCTGCTGACAAAGCAGAAATTTTCTTTTGATTCCAACGGAAAACTGGCAAACTGCGAGAGCAGGGATGCTTCCAAATGTGAGATTTTCATCGTCGAGGGAGATTCTGCCGGCGGTTCGGCAAAAACAGCCCGCGATCGTAATTTCCAGGCGATTCTTCCAATCCGTGGAAAAATTTTGAATGTTGAGAAAGCAAGTATTGATAAAGTGTTGGCCAATGCGGAGATTAAGACCATGATCAATGCGTTTGGATGCGGTTTTTCCGAGGGATACGGCAACGATTTCGATATTTCCAAATTGCGTTATGATAAGATTGTTATTATGGCAGATGCCGATGTGGATGGTGCGCATATTTCCACACTGCTTCTGACATTATTCTATCGTTTTATGCCGGAACTGATTTTTGAGGGGCATGTATACATTGCAATGCCGCCACTTTATAAAGTGATTCCGTCAAAGGGAAAAGAAGAGTATCTCTATGATGATGCAGCTCTGGAGCGTTACCGCAAGACGCACACTGGAAGTTTCACATTGCAGCGTTACAAAGGTCTGGGTGAGATGGATGCAGAACAGCTCTGGGAGACCACACTGGACCCGGAGACACGTATGCTGAAAAAAGTAGAGATCGAGGATGGACGTATGGCATCGGATGTGACCGAAATGCTGATGGGTACGGATGTACCGCCGCGAAAAGCATTTATTTATGAGCATGCTAACGATGCAGAATTAGATATCTAATGAATGAAAATGAAATAAGTAGGATAATTAGTCTGAAAATGAACGATGTAGAACCGGATATCTAATAAAGTAATGTAAGCGGATGATGTAATGATCCGATAAACGAATAGAGTAGAAAAATCCGGATCAGAAACAAAAGAGTATTAGTCTGATCCGGATCAGGATTTGCAGGTGAATCCTGAATAGTAATTGTAGGAGAAAAACATGGCAGAAAACAGAGAGCAGATCATCCGGACTGAGTATTCGGAGATCATGCAGAAATCATATATTGACTATGCAATGAGTGTTATCATTGCCCGTGCCCTGCCGGATGTGCGGGACGGATTAAAGCCGGTACAGCGCAGAACTCTGTACGATATGCACGAGCTGGGCATCCGTTATGACCGCCCGTATCGTAAGTGTGCGCGTATTGTCGGCGACACGATGGGTAAATATCATCCGCATGGTGACAGTTCTATTTATGGAGCCCTGGTCGTGATGGCACAGGACTTCAAATACGGTATGCCGCTGGTGGATGGGCATGGAAACTTTGGCTCCATCGAGGGGGACGGTGCCGCAGCAATGCGTTATACCGAGGCGCGTCTGCAGAAAATCACACAGCAGGCGTATCTGGCAGATTTAGATAAAGACGTGGTAGATTTTATCCCGAACTTTGATGCGACCGAGAAAGAACCTTCCGTACTTCCGGTAAAAGTACCGAACATTCTGATCAATGGTGCAGAAGGAATTGCGGTTGGTATGGCAACCAGCATACCACCGCATAACCTGGGTGAAGTCATTGATGGTGTGATTGCATACATGAAAAATCCAGATATTACCACAGAAGAAATGATGGAGTACATTCCGGGACCGGATTTTCCAACAGGTGGAATCGTTATTAATAAAGATGAACTCGTTTCCATTTATGAATCTGGAAATGGTAAGATCAAACTGCGTGGAAAAGTGGAGATCGAGCCGGTGAAAGGTGGAAAAGAACGTATCGTTATCACGGAAATTCCATACACCATGATTGGAGCAAATATCGGTAAATTCCTGAATGATGTATACAGTCTGGTTGAAACGAAAAAAACATCTGATATCGTGGATATATCCAACCAGTCTTCTAAGGCAGGTATCCGTATTGTTATTGAACTGAAAAAAGGAGCCGATGCGCAGAACCTGTGTAATCTCTTATATAAGAAGACACGTCTGGAAGATACTTTTGGTGTAAATATGCTGGCAGTTGCCAATGGAAAACCAGAGACTATGGGATTAGTATCTGTAATTCGACACAACGTACAATTCCAGTATGAACTTGCAACCCGCAAGTATACAACCCTGCTGAAAAAGGAACAGGACAAGTGTGAGATTCAGGAAGGTTTGATCAAGGCCTGTGACGTCATTGATCTGATTATCGAAATCCTGCGTGGAAGTAAAAATATCAAACAGGCGAAAAAGTGCCTGATCACCGGAGAAACAGAAGGAATCAAATTCAAGTCCAAACTTTCCGAAAAAACAGCTTCCATGCTTCATTTTTCAGAGCGCCAGGCAACAGCCATTCTGGAAATGCGTCTGTATAAACTGATCGGACTGGAAATCGAAGCATTGATGGCAGAGCATGAGGAAACGCTGAAAAATATTGCACTGTATCAGGAAATTCTTGGCAGTCGTTCTGCAATGGCAAAAGTCATTATCAAAGAGCTTAAGTCATTGAAAAAAGAATTTGCACATCAGCGCCTGACTGTAATAGAAAACGGAAAAGCAGCTGTATACAAAGAAAAAGAAGTAGAAGCTGTGCCTGTTGTATTGCTGATGGATCGTTTCGGTTATGTGAAGACCGTGGATAATTCCGTTTACGAGCGCAACAAAGAAGCTGCAGACAGTGAAAATAAGCAGATTGTTCCTTGTATGAGTGATGGAAAAATCTGCCTGTTTACGGACAACGGACAGATGCATCTGGTTAAAGTAACTGATATTCCATATGGAAAATTCCGTGATAAGGGTATTCCGGTGGACAATATCAGTAATTATGACAGCAGCACAGAAAATATTGTATACATCACTGCACTGGAAAATATAATGGACAAGAAGCTGCTTTTTGTGACAGAACAGTCTATGTGCAAACTGGTGGCAGGCAGTGAATTTGACGTTTCTAAGCGAACCACTGCAGCTACAAAATTGCAGGAAGGAGACAAAATTCTGTATATGGCAGTAGCAGAACCAGAGACAACATTAGTGCTCCAGTCACAGAAAAACTATTTCCTGCGCTTTGCTACCGAAGATATTCCGGAGAAGAAAAAAGGAGCAGTCGGTGTGCGTGGTATGCGGCTGGGAGATGGAGAAATGCTGACGGATGTATGGCAGCTGAACAATGAAAATGAACAGATTATTATGGTAAAAGAGAAAGCCGTGCATCTGAACCGGCTAAGAATCGCGAACCGTGATACGCGTGGTGTGAAGAAGTAACATATAGCGAATTCGATACAACAATAGAAAAACGTGTGTGTTTTATATTCGAGCATGTTGTAAATAAAATACCGATTTCTCGATGATGATGAGAAATCGGTATTTTTGCTGTGTAATGTAAAAAATATACTTTTGCTAACAGAAAAATTCCTGTGCAGCCCGTACGAGATATTCGGTATCTTTGACACCGGCTGTCTCATACGGTGAGTGCATGGCCAGCTGAGGAAGTCCGATATCGACGGTGTTTAATGCGACCTGTGTATTGGAAATATTGCCCAGGGTGGAGCCGCCGGCGATATCAGAACGGTTGGTAAAGGTCTGAACCGGAATATCAGCCTGGTTACAAATATCACGAAACATAGCTGCGGATACTGCATCGGTACAGTACTTCTGGTTTGCATTGAATTTGAGGACGATGCCGCCATTCAGATAAGGTCGGTTGGTCGGGTCTGCCATATCGGTGTGGTTCGGATGGACTGCATGTGCATTATCTGCAGAGAGCATCAGGCTGTTAGCCAGATGAATGCGATAATCCTCACAGTCGTAGCCTAATACTTCGTGGATACGCTGCAGGGTATCACGTAAAAAAGTAGATGCAGCGCCCTGTTTGGTACCACTTCCGACTTCTTCGTTATCAAATACACAATGTAGAGCCAGATAATTGTTTTTTTCTCCGTACAAGAAGCCTTTCATGGATGAAAATGCACATTGTAGATCATCAAGCTGTGGAGCAGAGATGAATTCTTCGTCAGCTCCCCAGATGCTGGCTGATTCTCTATTATATAAGAAGAGATCGTGTCCGAGTATGTCATCAGTGGATACATGAGCTGCACCGGCAACTGTTTCCATAAAGGTGTCTTTTGCTGTACTCATGCCGTAGAGTGGAAGCATGTCTTTTTGCGCATTATATTTGTAGCCGCTGTTTACTTCACGATTCATGTGGATGGCCAGGTTTGGAATCATGACCAGATCACGGTCTACATTGACCAGTCTGCTTTCGAGCGTTCCGGTAGATGGATTTTTGATGATCAGACGTCCGGCTACGGAAAGCGGACGGTCAAACCAAGGCGCAAAAATCATGCCGCCGTAGCGTTCCACATTGAGTTTGATATAGTGCTTTTCAACTTCCATTTCTGGATTTTCCTTGATCTTAAAGGAAGGAGAGTCACTGTGGCTGGCCATGATGCGCATAACGTTAAACCCATTTTCCGGGATAGAAAAAGCAATGATGGATGAGTCATTGCGTGTGACAAAATACTGTCCGCCGGCTTTCAGATTCCAGCGCTCATTTTCTGCCAGAGCGGTAAATCCATTTGCCAGAAACTCTTTTTTCATTGTGTCTACTGCATGAAAAGCAGATGGACTTGTCTTTATAAACTGTATTAATT
>CAKRKO010000099.1 GCA_934358495.1 uncultured Eubacterium sp.
GTTGATTCGCTCTAACGCTAAACATTCTGCCATATTGCCTCATACCTCCTTGAGATTGTTATTTTATTAACATACCAGATTCATTCTACTTCATTTTTTACAAAAATTCAAGAAAAATGTTCCTGTTTGCCTATACATTTTTTTGCATTTCCTTGGCATATTCACTTGTATTCTATGCAAAGTATACAAAATACTTCGCATTTCCTTTTCTAACTGCAAAAAATATAATTTTTTATTAATTCTGCCTTATTCTTTATTACTATTAAAACACCGGTTCCACTATTTTGTAAAAATCATTCTTGTTATGAAGATATTCCTTTTCGGAATCAGAAATTTAAAAGGATTTTCAATGTGATTTCCTGTCAAAAGAATACGCACCATGCCTGCTATACATGGTGCGCATCCTGTAATTCTATGGAGTACTCAGTTTTGCAACCGAATGGATCTGCTCAGCATAAACAATCTTCTATATGCATGGATTTTTATTTGATGAATTTTACTTCCGGATAAATCTTCTGCTTTGCAGCTTCTTTTCTTTCATTATAAATAACTTTCTGTTCTTCGAATAAATTGCGTCCGTTTGCATCAATGGATACGATGAGCGGGCCAAATTCTTTGACCTTACAGCACCAGAGTGTTTCCGGCATTCCAAGTTCATCCCAGTGATGCTCCGCAATGTACTGCACTTCAGTAGCTGCCACAACGGCACAGCCTGCCGGGAATACACAGTGGATGGCACCAAATTCTTTACATGCGCGCTCGGTATTCGGTCCCATACCGCCTTTGCCAACAATCACTCGAACACCGGTCTGCTCGGTAAATTCGTACTCGAATTTTTCCATACGCATGGAAGTGGTCGGTCCAACGGATACCATCTCATAATCATCCTCGGTTCCTTCAATTTTTCGCACAATCGGTCCTGCATGGAAAATTGCTTTGTTTCTGATATCATATGGAAGTTCTCTGCCGTATTCCACCAGTCTGCGGTGTGCCACGTCTCGACAGGTCATCAGATCGCCGTCCAGCCATACAATGTCACCGATTTTAATATCTGCCAGATCCTCCTTGCTTACAGGAGTAACCAATACTTTTTTATCGCCTCTGATTTCAATCATCTTTTTATTCTCCTTTTTCACGAAATATTTGCATAGCTTTCACTTTTCGCCAATCATACATCTGGAAAGGAAAGCCGTTACTTTTTACTCAAATTTCCAGGTAGAATGTGTATCACAGACTACGTTCAAGTCTTTATCGATCACAATGTGACCACGACGGTGGGACCAGCATCCTACGTTTACAGCAACGCCGATGGTGGACGGATGACGGGCAGTATTTTCAATATTTACACCCATAACAGAATATTTTCCACCCATGCCCTGCGGTCCAAGACCAATGGCATTGATTCCGTCCTCTAAAAGCAGCTCCATTTTTGCTGCATTTGCATTGTCATTATGAGAACCGATCGGTCTCATCAGTGCCTTTTTGGAATTTAATGCCGCAGTCTCTACAGAAGTTCCGACACCGACACCAACCAGAAGCGGTGGGCAGGCATTTAATCCGTAAGTGGTCATCTGATCCAGTACAAAATCGGTGATTCCCTCATAACCTGCACCCGGCATCAGTACCATTGCTTTACCCGGAAGGGTACATCCGCCGCCTGCCATGTAAGCATAAATCTCACACTGGTCGTTATTTGGGACAATATCCCACCATACCGTCGGTGTTCCTTTTCCGACATTTTTCTTTGTGTTGTACTCGTCAAACGTCTGTACGGAATTGTGGCGAAGTGGTGTGGCAAATGTTGCCTGCACAACCGCATCTGTCAGCAGAGCTTCCAGCTCATTGATGTACGGGAAATTTGTTCCGCATTTGAGCCAGAACTGAAGGACACCGGTATCCTGACAGCTCGGACGGTCAAGTTCTACTGCCAGTCCCTGATTTTTTGTCATGGTTTCATATAATACTTTCGGCAGTGCCGCATCTTCTTTGGAGCCAAGCTCCTCTAATTTTGCCACAACATCATCCGGCAGCTTTTTTCCGATATGTCCGACAAAGTCGGCTACCATGTCTGTTAATCTCTTGATTTCTTTTTCTTTCATTGAATCGCACCTCCAGCAATTTTTACTCTAAATTTCAATACTAGCTTTGCCGCTTATGTAGCAGCTTTTTAATGATAAAATGGAAATAAAATTGGTAACAAAATCATACATAACGCAAAGGATACAAGGATCAGCGGCAAACCTGATTTCACATAATCCTTAAAGGTATAACCGCCAAGTCCGACTACCATGGTATTTGCAGGCATTCCGATTGGTGTTGCGTAAGCGCAGGATGCTGCAATTACCGTTGCAATAACCACTGCTCTTGGATCTGCCCCAAGGATATCTGACATAGATACCGCGATTGGAACCATCAGCGCTGTGGTTGCTGTGTTTGACATAAAGTTTGTCAGGACACAGGACACTACAAATATGACAAGCAGTAATATCATCGGACTTGGATTTTTTCCAAGGAATCCTACGATCGTGTCCGCGATCATGGTTCCGGCACCTGAGGTATCCAACGCATTGGCAAGCGCCAGGGAACCACCGAAGAGGAGAACTACTTTTAAATCTATGGATTTCAATGCAGCTTTTCCGGAAATAACGCCTGTCAGTACAACCACACAGGCTCCGATACAGGCAGATACCTGAATGGGAATACCAATCTGTTTTTCAAAGATCATTGCTAAAATAACCGCGATCAGCACTACCAGAGACGTAATCTGTTTCCACTTTGGCACATGACTGAAATCCGGTTTTGTCTCTGCCACTTCTGCCACACTTTTTGCAGAAGTCTTCGGAAGCAGGCGGTATCCGATGAAAACAAAATAAACGATACCTGCCAGAAGCATTGGGATTCCGATCGGCGCATACATAAAAAATCCGGTTTCTTCACCAAGATTCTGCAGGGCATCCACACCCATCAGATTTCCCGGTGCTCCGATAATGGAGAGGTTTCCGCCAAGTGCTGCTGCAAATACCAGTGGCATGAGCAGGCGGCTTCTGGAATATCCGGATTCGTCTGCAATTCCACAGACAACTGGGATCAATACTGCTGCGGTCCCTGTATTTGACAGGAATCCTGACATGACTCCTACGATCACCATAATGGCAACCATAAGAATTTTTTCATTTTTTGCAAATCTGATCACCACCCCACCAATCTTGTTTGCCATGCCGGTTTCAAAAAGTGCCTGTCCTACTACAAACATTCCAACGCACAGAATCACGTTGCTGTTTACATATCCGCTGAATGTCTGGGAAGCGTCCAGAACCCCGGTCACATTTAATCCGATTGCTACAATCGTAGCGGTAAGCCCCAGTGGAATCTTTTCTAATATAAAGCTGACAATCGCAAATATCAGAAATAAAATTGTTATTGTCGATGCTGACATTTTTCACCCTCCCTGTAAAGAATTGTGAATCGGCCGTTCTCTTTATTTGATATCTGTATTGTAAATCAGGTATATTCATTTGTCTATTTAATGAATTTTAACTTGCCATAAATAAAATTTATAGTATACTTTAAGCAAAAGGAAGTTATTGAATTCATCTGATCATTCATCAGTGGTGAATTTATTTTAAGTAGAAAAAAGAAATATTTTTGACGATTTTAAATTTATGACGGAAAGCAGCTTCGACGAAAGGAGAATTTTTATGACCTTAAATCAGTTGAAATATTTTTGTGAAACATGCAGATGCCACAGCATCACCGCTGCTGCAAATCAGCTGTTTGTGACGCAACCGGCCATTTCACTGGCTATCCGGGAACTGGAGGCTGAATTTGGCATCACACTTTTTACACGATTCAACAACCGGCTCACCCTGACGGAAGACGGCGCACTGTTTTATAAGAAAGCTGACTACATTCTGCAGTATTGCAAAGACATGCAGTTTGAATTGAACGGCAGCCAGATTCAGCAAAATCCAATCCATGTCGGCATTCCACCGGTGCTCAGCAGTTTTTTCTTTCCGGGACTCATTGATGCCTATCGTTCCAACTATCCGGATGCCCTCGTCTCACTGGAGGAGTATGGTTCTGTACGCGCCTGTGATCTGGTTCAGGAGGATAAACTGGATCTGGCTCTCGTCAACATGGAAATGTACAATATTGACCAGCTCGACAGTCATGTGCTCATTCACGACCAGCTCGTATTTTGTGTTTCACCGGAACACCCGCTGGCTGATCATACCTCTATCACAGCTGCTGATCTGGATCATCAGGATGTCATTTTGTTTAATAAAGATTCCGTGCAGAATGCCATTTTACGCACCCGCTTTGACTCGGGAAATGTTCAGCCTAATATTGTCATGCAGGGGAATCAGCTCTACACGATGATCAATTTTATCCGTTCCGGGACTGTGGGATGTTTTCTCTATAGCTGCATTACCGCAGGGCTGCCGAAATACAAGGCCATACCTATGGAGCCGCCAATGAAAACGGATATTGGTATTGTATGGAAAAAAGGACGCTATCTGACGACGCAGATGCAGAATTTTATTACATTTGTGAAGAAATATTATGATGCGTGATGTTACCAAATCAGAAAAAGTCTCTGCTTCAATCGCATATATCTGCTTGACTATAGATTAGTAGAAATATGCAGATGCAGTATAAAAAGCTTTCTATATAGAAACGATCAGATTCAACTGATACTTCTATATAGAAAGCTTTTTTCTTAACTATTTGTTTTTCCTATTTCACTTTGACTGTGAATTTTTTTTCAAAGAACTTCGATGTCCTTAGTTACCCGGATAAGTAATGACAGACTCTACATCGTAACCTTTCAGTTTCTCACGACCGTTTAAACCAGCCAGCTCCATCAGGAATAATACTTTGACAACTTCTCCACCAAGGCTCTCGATCAGTTTGATAGCAGCCTCGATGGTTCCGCCTGTTGCGATCAGGTCGTCTACTACGACAACTTTCTGACCCGGTTTGATGGAATCTTTGTGCATCTCAATCTCAGCAGAACCGTACTCAAGGTCATATTTTGCAGAAACAGTCTCGCACGGCAGTTTTCCTTTTTTACGAACCGGTACAAAACCTTTACCAAATTCGTAAGCCAGCGGTGCGCCAAAGATAAATCCTCTGGATTCTGCTCCAACTACCACGTCAAAATCAACGCCATCCAGACGCTCTTTTAATCCGTCAATGGCAAGTTTCAGTCCGTCCGGATCCTGCAGAACGGTTGTTATATCGCGAAAAATAATGCCCGGTTCCGGAAAATCAGGGATACTTCTAACGTAATCTTCTACTTTTTTCATAATATGTATAGTTCCTCCTGTATTTTGGATTATCACTTAACCTTGTTATTATACATGAAAACTTCCGGGAGATAAAGAGATTTTTTCCAGTTCTTCAAATTTTGCGATTCCATCCGGACGCAGTTCGCAGGAAATCTGAAATTTTTGCAGGGCAGTTTTTGTTTTTGAACCAAACACGCCATCTACAGAAACGGGATAGCCTGCCTCACAAAGCTCCCATTGCAGCCAGCGAACGCCTTCTCCGTGAGTGATCTTTTTTACAGCCGGATGCTGTGCTATTTCTTCTGGCTGCATGATCCATACATATGGACGTAAATATGGATTTTCACCTTTTCGTGTAATACTGAATTTTTCTGTCATGGTATCCGACCTGCAATTCTCCATATCGTAACTTACCCACGGAAAAAGCAGACCATATTGCCAGTCATTGTCGGTTACATTTGAGCAGATGGTTCCATAATTGATTCCTTTTGCTTCCACACAACGATACGCGCCATCACATTTACCAAGAAAAACACCCACATGCCCTGGTTTCCAGAGTACGGTTCCTACAGGGAGCCATGCATACGTTTCATACACAATTCGTTGATCTGCCACCGCATACATTTGCGCTGAGCTCAACTCCACGCCCAGATAAGCCCCGATCAGTCCGGAACAATCGGTATTCACTTTTCCAACCTGTCCCTGCTGTCTTGCCCGTTCCACATAATCATCCGTTACCAGATCCGGGAGTTTTTCGTGTAGTTCCTGCACAAATTCTTCTGTCAAAATTCCATGAGAGATTTTCGCTCCGTAAAAATATGGCGTTCCGATTCTGCCTTCTGCGAAATCTGCTAATCCCTGTCCCGTCAGATTACTTTGCAGGTTCATCATGGTCATTTTCCATCCCTTTTCATTCTCTATCTATTAATTAGTATGAAACTATCTGTAAAAGTTGATCATATAACACACAACCTGCTATTTCTTAGGCAAAAACATTCACACATATACGGACTTGTTATTACTCCCCACTTATAGAGCGGAAGTTAAATTACTTAATCGCTTATTCTATTTTTCTTTCTTGTTCTTCGTACCAAACATGCCCCTTGCGCTTCACTCGTTTAGTCTTCATCCTGAGACCATGCAAGTGCACAACGCACTGCGCGATGCCAGCCTTTCAGCAATTTCGCACGCTCTGTTTCCTCCATGGTGGGTTCAAACGTACGGCCAAGATTCCAGTTTTTGCGAATTTCATCCTTGCTGCTCCAATAGCCTACAGCCAATCCTGCCAGATACGCCGCACCAAGTGCTGTTGTCTCAATGCATTTCGGGCGCTCTGCACGGATTCCTGCGATATCTGCCTGGAATTTCATCAGCATATTATTCGCACTGGCTCCACCGTCCACTTTTAAATGTGTCATTTTAACTCCCGCATCTTCTTCCATTGCGGCAATGACATCATAAGCCTGATAAGCGATGGACTCCAACGTTGCACGGATAAAATGCTCTTTTTTACATCCTCTGGTCACACCTACAATGGTGCCCCGTGCATAGGAATCCCAATATGGTGCACCCATTCCGGTAAAAGCAGGAACGACATAAACTCCCTTGCAATCCGGTACTTCATCTGCGTACTCTTCTGACTGGCGCGCACTTTTGATCATGCGCATCTCATCCCGCAGCCACTGGATCGCCGCACCTGCCACAAATACGCTTCCTTCCAATGCATATTCCACCTCATCGCTGACACTCGCCGCCAATGTCGTCAACAATCCATTTTTTGATGTGATCGGTTCATTTCCAGTATTCATAAGAAGAAAACATCCGGTTCCGTATGTGATTTTTCCTTCCCCTTTTCCAAAACAACTCTGCCCAAACAAAGCTGCCTGCTGATCTCCGGCAGCTCCGCAGACCGGAATTTCTCCGCCTGTCACGGACGGATCTGTATATCCATAGATATAACTGGATGGTTTTACTTCCGGAAGCATACTTTCCGGGATGTTGAATTTTTCCAGAATTTCCTGATCCCAGCAGCATTTGTGAATATCATAAAGCATTGTTCTGGATGCATTGGAATAATCCGTCACATGTACAGCACCTCCGGTCAGATTCCATATCAGCCATGTATCCACTGTTCCAAACAAAAGGTTCCCTTCCTCTGCCTGTTCCCGTGCTCCTTCGACATTGTTCAGAATCCACGCAATCTTGCTTGCTGAAAAATATGCATCTGCGATCAGTCCAGTCCGCTCACGGATCAGCTCATCAAATTTTTCCTCTTTCAGACGATCAATCTGTTCTGCCGTTCTGCGACACGGCCAGACAATCGCATTGTATACCGGTACTCCGGTAAAACGATTCCAC
>CAKRKO010000100.1 GCA_934358495.1 uncultured Eubacterium sp.
ATTGTTATTATGAAGCAGTTTTCCGATTTTTCTTGTTTTGTCTAATAACTGTACGCTGCTCATAGCTTCCTCCATATCATTTTATCAATCACGCCGATTTTTCGGCAAAAAAATAGTACCAAGATAATTAACAGGCATATCTTAGCACTATTTTTCAGTAAATTCAATAAATTTCATTTAAATCTGTCAGATTTTTTCAAATTTCACAAGAAATTTTAAAAAATACAACTTTTTCAGTCATTTTATACATTTGATTTTGTAAGGAACTGCTGCTCGGCATGTTATTCTTCAGAAGTTTCCGGTTTTTCCATCACATAACCACACTGCTCGTCCGCACAGACCAGCTTGTTTCCTTTTTCCACCATGTAACCGCCACACTGTGGACACAGGATCTTGGACGGTTTTTGCCAGGACATGAAATCACATTCCGGATTATTCTCGCAGCCATAATATTTTCTGCCTTTTTTTGTTTTCTTCAAAACGATATCTTTGCCGCATTTCGGGCAGGCTACACCGATTTTTTCAAAATATGGTTTTGTGTTACGGCACTCCGGGAAGCCCGGGCAGGCAAGGAATCTGCCGTGTGGTCCATATTTGATGACCATGTGACGTCCACACTGTTCACAGACAACGTCAGTCACTTCATCCTCAATTTTTACTTTCTCCAGTTCTGCTTCTGCTGCTTTGACCGCTGCATCCAGATCCGGATAGAAGTTTCGGATGATCATCTTCCAGTCTACGGTTCCCTCCTCAACTTTATCCAACAGGGACTCCATATTTGCGGTAAAGCGTTCGTCCACGATCTCTGGGAAAGCTTCCTTCATAATATTATTGACAACCTCGCCAAGTTCAGATACATAGAGGTTTTTGTTTTCTTTTACGATATATCGTCTGCCAAGAATCGTTGTAATAGTCGGGGCATAAGTACTCGGACGACCGATGCCAAGTTCCTCCAGTGTCTTTACCAGAGAAGCCTCAGTAAAGTGTGCCGGTGGCTGTGTAAAATGCTGCTTCGGTTCGATTTCTTCTTTGGTCAGTTCTGAGGTTTCATCCAATGATTTTGACAAAAATACGCGGTCAGATTTTTCTTCATCTAATGTATAAACGGACATGAAACCGTCAAATTTCACCTTTGATGCGGATACATGGAAACGGTATTTTCCGGCACCTATAGTAACGGATGTGGTCTCATATACTGCCGGTGTCATACAGCTTGCTGCAAAACGGTTCCAGATCAGCTGATACAAACGGAACAGATCACGGCTTAAGGATTCTTTTACCATCGCCGGAGAACGGTTTAGATCTGTCGGACGAATAGCCTCATGGGCGTCCTGGATCTTCGCAGTATTCTTCTTCACATCAGCACTCCCCCCCACATAATCAGCACCGTAGTTTGTACCAATATACTCTGCTGCCGCTGCCTCTGCTTCCTCAGATACACGAGTAGAATCGGTACGCAGGTATGTGATCAGACCAACGGTTCCGCTGCCTTTGATGTCCACACCTTCGTATAACTGCTGCGCCAGACGCATGGTTTTCTGAGTAGAAAAATTCAAATGCTTGCTTGCTTCCTGCTGCAGCGTACTTGTCCGGAACGGAAGTGGAGGCTTTTTCGTACGCTCACCTTTTTTTACTTCCATTACTTTATATTCGGAAGACTCGATTTCTTTTAAAATGGCATCTAATTCTGCCTGATTGTGAATCTGGATCTTGCCATTTTCATCGCCATAAAACTTCGCAACCAGCGGTTTTTTCTCACCTTTTACGTTTAATACCGCATCAATGGTCCAGTATTCTTCCGGGATGAAGGCATTGATCTCATCCTCACGGTCACAGATGATACGCAGTGCCACAGACTGTACACGACCTGCACTCAAACCACGTTTTACTTTCGCCCAGAGTACCGGACTGATCTTGTAGCCTACCATACGGTCCAGTACACGGCGCGCCTGCTGTGCATCCACCAGATTCATATCGATCTCCCGGGGATTCTTCAGGGAAGCTTTCACCGCATTTTTTGTAATCTCATTGAAAGTAATACGTTTCGCATCTTTATCCCCCAATTTTAATGCAGCGGCCAGATGCCAGGAAATTGCCTCACCCTCACGGTCCGGGTCAGTTGCGAGATACACTTTATCTGCTTTTTTCACTTCTTTTCGCAGATTTGCCAGAATATCTCCTTTTCCACGGATGGTAATATATTTCGGTTCAAAGTCATTTTCCACATCAAATCCAAGCTGACTTTTCGGCAGATCACGCACATGTCCGTTTGATGCTGCTACCTCGTAATTTTTTCCAAGAAATTTTTTTATTGTCTTAACCTTTGCCGGAGACTCCACGATTACTAAATACTTCGCCATACTTACCTCTTAACCTCTATGTTCTTACTTATTTATCAGATGTTCAGAAACTGTACTTTATCATCTGCATTTTCTAAAAATAACCATAACATTCTTTCAAAAATACAATCCAGAACTGTTTTATATGCGTTTACAAAAATAATTTTGAAAGGTTTCCTGCACCAGTCCGTACCGCTTGAGTTTGTCTAAACTATGCAGCACCGTGAGCAGATCTAAACCTGTTTCTTCTATAATATAGTTAATATATCGGCTGTGTAAACCAAGACAACCATACACCAACTTTTCGCTTTTATCAAGGGAAATATTTTTTATTTTTGTCGTTTCTGCATTTTTTTCGGGCAAATATCCCAGATTTTGCAAAAAAATATCCAGATTGTAGATAATTCCAGCGCCCTGACCGATCAGGGCATTGCATCCTTCACTCAATGCATCTCCGAAACGCCCCGGCACTGCATAAACATCTTTGCCCTGCTCCAATGCTGCGTCTGCTGTGATCAGAGAACCACTCTTTTTCTTTGCCTCTACCACCACCAGACAGTCGGCCAGAGCACTGATGATGCGGTTGCGCTCTGGGAATCGATATGGCAGCGGTTCCGTTCCCGGCGGATACTCCGACAAAACGCCTCCGCCGGAAGTCTGGATATTTTCATACAGATTCCGGGCATTTTTCGGATAACAGATATCACATCCACAACCAAGAACGGCAAAGGTGCTTCCCTTTCCCTGCAAGGCACCGGCATGGGAGGCACTGTCGATGCCAAGCGCCATACCGCTGATCACCTGCACATCTTTTTCTGCCAGCATTTTGCCAAGTTTTGCAGCAATGCTTCTGCCGTACTCTGAGCACATGCGGGCTCCTACGATACTAACACTTTTTCTTGCATCCGGCATGGAACCTTTGCAGAAGATCGCATAGGGCGGCTGTGAAATATCTTTTAAGCGCTGCGGATATTGTCTGCTTCCAATGGGAATCATCTGAATGTTTTGTCCCAGAAAGCGTTCCCAGGCACGGTTCAGGTCATTTTTTCGACTTTCCAGTAAATGCTGAAGTTCATTGTCAGTGAAGAGGTGCATATTTTTCAATGTTTCTTCCCGAAGACCATAGACAACTTGCGCACTTCCGCATAATTCACGGACTTGGATTCGCTTGCCACTGTTGATATTTATCAGAGAGGCTAGCCAGAAGTCATACTTTAAATCACACATACTTAATCCCTCCTCCAGTAATTCTTGTCCGGATTTCGGAAAAAGAATGCTTCTTCCAGATGTCCCCACTCAATATTTTCCGCTCCATCCATATCTGCAATGGTACGGGCAGTTTTCAGGATTTTTCCATAAGTGCGGGCACTTAAATGATATTCCTCATACTTGTCCTGCATCCGTTCCGTGGACTTCTCATCCAGTACGCAAAATGTTTCCAAATCTTCCATATTCATTTGACTGTTAAATTGATACTTTCTGTCTTTGAACCGCTCCCGCTGAATCTCATGCACCCGTTCTACCCGGGCACGGATCACCGCACTACTTTCTTCCTCTCGCATATCCACCATAGTTGTGTAACGGACTTCTTCTGTTTCCACACACAGATCAATACGATTTAAAAAAGCCTGGGAAATACGGTTGATATAATTTTTAATAGCCTGAGGTCTGCAATTACAGCGATCTAAATTCGGAAAAAATCCACAGGGGCAGGGATTCGTTGATGCTACCAGCATAAAATCCGCCGGATAAACAAAACTGCCACCCACTCTGGAGATGTGGACTTTCTTTTCCTCCAGCGGTTCCCGCAATACATCCAAAATCCCTGGCTTAAACTCTGCCAGTTCGTCCAGAAACAAAATTCCATGATGCGCCAGACTGATTTCTCCGGGATGCGGCTGTTTGCCACCGCCCACCAGTGCCTGTGCCGTCACCGTATGGTGCGGACTGCGGAAAGGGCGCTCATTCTGAATGATGCGTTCCTGATCCAGCAGACCACACAAAGAATAAATCTGGGACAGCTCCAGTTTTTCCTCCCGGCTGAGCTCCGGTAAAATCGTTGGAATCCGTTTTGCCGCCATAGTCTTTCCAGATCCCGGAGGTCCCATCATCAGTAAATTATGCATGCCGCTGACGGCAATCTCACAGGCGCGGCGCAGCATCGGCTGTCCCCGCAATTCTGAAAAATCTACGCAGTATTCCGTTTTCCAGATTTCCTGCTGCTCCCGGTAAAAACAGGTCTCTGGAAGTTCCTGCTGACAAATCTTTACAAACTCTTTCAGATTTTTCACCGGGATTACTTTCACAGTATCCAAAATCGCGGCTTCCCGGGCATTTTCCCACGGCACCACAATCCCCTGCATACCTTCTTTCTGTGCTAAAACTGCTGCCGACAAGACACCTTTGGTCGGCAAAATACCGCCATTTAACCCAACCTCTCCAAGCAACAGATAATTACTTAAAATATGCTCATCCAGGAAGCCAAATGCTGCCAGCACGGAAGCTGCCATCGGCAGATCACACCCGGTACCGGATTTTCGCACATCTGCAGGTGTCAGATTAATGGTAATCTTCTTTGCAGGCAGACGAAATCCTGCATTTTTCAGGGCAGTACGCACCCTTTCTCTGGCTTCTTTTACTTCAGAGGTCAAAAATCCCACCATATCAAAGGAAGGCATGCCGTCACTGACATCTGTTTCTACCTGTACCGGAAGTGACTCAAAACCACAGACTACCGCTGTTTTAATTACACTATACATATATTCATTTTTCCTCTTTTCGTATACGGAAAAATCCGGCGATTGCCGAAAAAAGTAAAAAGTAAGATAAAAGACAGGTTTACTGTAGCATATCTAGCATGATCTGTCTACATTCAAACGATATTTTTCATTATTTTACAAACTCCTGTCGCAGTTTTTCCAATGCCTTCTTTTCAATCCGGCTCACATAAGATCTGGAAATTCCCAGACTTTTGGCAATCTCCCGTTGTGTGGCAGGTTTTGTGTTGTACAAACCATACCGCCTCCGGATGATCCAGCTTTCCCGTTCATCCAGCACCTTCGGTAATAATTCATATAAGCGCAAAATATTTTTCTTTTCCACCACCCGTTCCCATAATTCCGGTTCTCCACTCTCCACAATATCCAGCAATTTGATCTGATTGCCTTCTTTGTCCGTTCCGATAGGCTCATAAAGCGATACATCTCTGGCTGTTTTCTTTTTACTGCGAAAATACATCAGCAGTTCATTTTCAATACAGCGGGCGGCATAGGTTCCCAGACGACTTCCTTTTTCCAGATTGTAGGTTGACACAGCTTTGATCAGTCCGATGGTTCCAATGGAAATCAGATCTTCCATATCCTCCTGCGCTCCCTGATATTTCCGTGCAATGTGTGCCACAAGCCGCAGATTTCGCTCGATTAATACCGATTTTGCCTGCTCGCTTCCGTTTTTCAGCTGCTCCAGATACTGCTTTTCTTCCAACGTACTCAGCGGCGATTGAAATGATTTCAAATCGGCACCTCCATGTGCGGCCTTTCTATTATTCTATGTCAGGCAGGCTTTTCCTGTGTCTGTCTTTTTCTATGATAAAATGTGGTGTTTTCTATTGAAAAATTTTTCTGTCAAAAAAAGAACCGGAAGCGACCAGACTTCCGATTCTTCTTACTCAAACAACGTATTTGATGATTGATGTTTCTGTTTTTATTTTTCTTATTCTCCGAATACAGCTTTGTAATCTGCCTGAAATTTCTCGATTCCCTGATCTGTCAGCGGATGCTTTGTCATCTGCTCAATAACTTTATACGGAACCGTTGCAATATCCGCACCTGCCAGTGCACAGTCTGTTACATGGATCGGATTTCTTACAGAAGCAGCGATGATCTCTGTCTCATAACCATAAATGGAAAAAATCTCTGAAATTGTGTTGATCAGGTCAATACCCGGTTGGCTGATATCATCCAGTCTGCCCAGGAACGGAGATACATAGGTAGCACCTGCCTCTGCTGCCAGAAGTGCCTGATTTGCGGTAAAAATCAGTGTTACGTTTGTTTTAATTCCCTCTGCGGACAATACTTTTACTGCTTTCAGACCTTCTACAGTCATCGGAATCTTTACAACCATGTTCGGATGAATGGCTGCAATCTCACGTCCTTCTTTGATCATACCCTCTGCATCTACAGTAGTTGCTTTTACTTCACCGGAAATTGGTCCGTCAACAATAGCGGTGATTTCTTTGATTACTTCGTTAAAATCACGTCCCTCTTTTGCGATCAGCGACGGGTTTGTTGTAACACCACAAATTACCCCCATATCATTTGCTTTTTTAATATCTTCTACGTTTGCGGTGTCAATAAAAAATTTCATCTTAGTTTCCTCCTGTTTTCTTCATTTATTTTTCTGTGTTTCTATTAGCTGATAAACACTGACGCTGCTGGTCTGGCAAAGTTCTGCTCCAACATCTGCTTATGAGATAAAAATGCCAGATCATCAAAATATTTTGCCTGCATCGGACATTTTTGGATACAGGACTGACATTTAATACAGACCCCCTCTGTCACGGACGGATTTTCCAGGTGAATCGTTCCCATTGGACAGTTTGCCGCACAGATTCCACATTTTTTACATAACGCAGAATCTGTCTTTGGATGTGCCTTCAGGAATTTTGCCGGCTGCCCATCGATACCAAGGGGTGTATAATATTTTTCTGGCGGATTGGTTCCCGGAATCAGATCAGAAATTTTAAATATATAATTCGATTTCTGTTCCAGCTTCCACAACACGTTCCCTACAAATCTTTTCCATTCTTCTTTATCCTGCTCACTTGGACGATCTGAAGCAATCACTTTCGAAAAAACATGTCTCGATACCACCGCTGCCCCTGCTACTGTCTGGAAACCATTCTGTTCCAGAAGCAGACTTAGTTCCACCAGCGCATCATCAAAGTTTCGATTACCGAACACGACAATTGGAACTGCATATGCCCCATTTCCCGTAAAGCCATCGCCGACATATGGCATGATCTTATTTGGCACACGTCCCGCATAAACCGGTGTTCCAAAAAAGACAAGCTCATCCGCCTCAAATATATATTTCCCCTCTCGCTGTTCCGGCAGCGTAAAATCCATCTCCACAACTGGCAGATTTAACTGTTCTCCGGCATATTGTGCCATAGTTGAAACAATCTGCTTTACACTTCCGCAGGGACTGAAATAAACAGAACAGATTCTTTTTATATGGTTCATGATCAACCTCCCCCATTTCTTCACTAATCTGTTACTATTATTTTCTGTTTTTAACAGTCAAATGT
>CAKRKO010000101.1 GCA_934358495.1 uncultured Eubacterium sp.
CTGATGATCGCCGTTGCCTGTGTGTTCTTATATTTAGCAATCAAAAAGGGATATGAGCCGTTACTGCTGGTACCGATTGCGTTTGGTATGCTTCTGGTAAATATTTATCCGGATATCATGATTTCTCCGGAAAATGCAAGCAACGGTGTCGGAGGTTTGTTGCACTACTTCTTCAAACTGGATGAGTGGTCCATCCTTCCGTCCCTGATTTTCCTTGGTGTCGGCGCACTGACGGATTTCCGTCCGCTGATCGCAAACCCGATCAGTTTCCTTTTAGGAGCAGCCGCACAGTTCGGTATTTTTGCCGCATATCTGCTGGCTATCGTATTCGGATTTTCCGATGCAGCCGCAGCTGCAGTATCCATCATCGGTGGAGCAGATGGACCGACGTCTATCTTCCTGGCCGGAAAACTACATCAAAATGATTTAATGGGACCGATCGCCGTCGCGGCATACTCCTATATGTCATTAGTACCGATCATCCAGCCACCGATCATGAAACTTTTAACAACCAAAAAAGAGCGTTCCATCCGTATGGGACAGCTTCGTGAAGTTTCCAAACTGGAAGCGATCCTTTTCCCGATCATTGTTACCATCATTGTGTGTCTTGTACTTCCGACCACAGCTCCATTGGTAGGTATGCTGATGCTTGGTAACCTGTTCCGCGAGTGTGGCGTGGTAAAACAGCTGTCAGAGACTGCTTCTAATGCGCTGATGTACATCGTAGTTATCCTGCTTGGTACATCCGTTGGTGCATCCACAAGCGCAGAAGCATTCCTGAAAGTGACAACACTTCAGATCGTAGTACTTGGTCTGGTAGCCTTTGCATTCGGTACTGCAGCAGGTGTTATCTTCGGTAAGATTTTATGTGTGGTAACAAAAGGCAAGATCAACCCGCTGATCGGTTCCGCCGGTGTATCTGCCGTACCTATGGCAGCCCGTGTATCCCAGAAAGTCGGTGCAGAAGAAGATCCGACCAATTTCCTGCTGATGCACGCCATGGGACCAAATGTTGCCGGAGTTATCGGAACTGCGATCGCAGCCGGAGTATTCATGGCAATATTCGGTGTATAACTTTGTTTACAGTGTCGAAATCCTAAAAGCATGTCATGCTTGCATGTAAATGCTTTACAGGATTAGCGACACGCCCCTCCAATGAGAAAAAAAGCAGGACAGAGTCATGCGATTTTCGAATGGAGGGAGGATTGTGGAAGCTGAAACAGCGGAACAATTCGTAAACAAAGGCAATGATTATAAAAAAGGAGATAATTTATCATGGAGAAAAAACCATTGAAAATAACAGAAACTGTTCTGCGTGATGCGCATCAGTCTCTGATGGCCACCAGACTGACCACAGAGCAGATGCTTCCGATCATCGATAAAATGGATAAAGTCGGCTATCATGCAGTAGAATGCTGGGGCGGTGCAACCTTCGATGCATCCCTGCGTTTTCTGAAAGAAGATCCATGGGAGCGCCTCAGAAAATTCCGTGACGGCTTCAAAAATACAAAACTGCAGATGTTATTCCGTGGACAGAATATTTTGGGATACCGTCATTATGCAGACGATGTAGTAGAATATTTTGTACAGAAATCTATTGCAAACGGAATCGATATCATTCGTATTTTTGACTGTTTAAATGATCTGAGAAACTTAAAGACAGCCGTAGATGCCTGCAAAAAGGAAAAAGGTCATTCCCAGATTGCACTTTCCTATACCTTAGGTGAGGCATATACGCTGGATTATTGGGTAGATACTGCAAAACGTATCGAGGATATGGGTGCAGATTCCATCTGTATCAAAGATATGGCAGGTCTTCTGGTTCCATATGAGGCAGAACGTCTTGTAAAAGCATTAAAAGAAAATGTAAGCCTTCCAATCGAGCTTCATACCCACTATACAAGTGGTGTGGCTTCCATGAGTTGTCTGAAAGCAGTAGAAGCCGGATGCGATATCATTGATACTGCAATTTCTCCACTGGCACTGGGCACATCCCAGCCGGCAACAGAAGTTATGGTTGAAACCTTCAAAGGTACACCGTATGATACCGGTCTGAATCAGGATATTCTTGCTGAAATCAATGAGTACTTTGGCAAGATCCGTGAGGAGGCAATGGCAAGCGGCCTGTTAAATCCGAAGGTACTTGGCGTAAATATCAATACTTTACGTTATCAGGTTCCGGGCGGAATGCTTTCAAACATGATTTCTCAGCTGAAAGAGCAGAACGCAGAGGACAAATATGAGGAAGTATTAAAAGAAATCCCGCGTGTAAGAAAAGACCTTGGTGAGCCGCCTCTCGTAACACCTTCCAGCCAGATCGTAGGTACACAGGCTGTATTAAATGTTCTGATGGGTGAGCGTTATAAAGTTGCTACCAAAGAAACCAAGAGCATTTTACTTGGTGAATATGGTCAGACAGTAAAACCATTCAATCCGGAAGTAGTGGAAAAAGTTCTCGGCGCGGATAAAGATAAAGCAATTACTTGTCGACCGGCAGATCTGATCGAGCCGGAACTTGCCAAGATTGAGAATGAAATGTCACGCTGGAAACAGCAGGACGAGGATGTACTTTCTTATGCACTCTTCCCGCAGCAGGCACTGGATTTCTTCAAATATCGTGAGGCACAGCAGACAAAGGTAGATCCGGAGGCGGCTGACCACAAAAATGGAGCTTATCCGGTTTAATATTGATTTTAAAATTTAATATTTTTGATATGAAAACGCAGAATCCTGTCATGACAGGATTCTGCGTTTTCTGCACCGCTTTTGTATGTTCTCCAATATTTTTGAATCACAATGCAGATGAAGGTATCTTGGTTATTTCCTCGGATCATAAAAATATGTATAAAGCTTCAAAGTGATTTTACCAGTGTATTTGTTGAAATGTATGGGTATCAATGCTATAATGGTGGGTACGTCAATCAGACGTAAAAAAATTAGTATAAAATAATTGTAGAAAGAGGATTTAATATGGAACATAACAAAAAGGAGCGCAGTAGTTTCTCTGGCGGAATCGGTTTTGTGCTTGCAGCTGCAGGAAGCGCAGTGGGACTTGGTAATCTGTGGCGTTTTCCTTACCTTGCCGCGCAGTATGGCGGAGGTATTTTTATTCTGGTATATATCATTCTGGCACTGACATTTGGTTTCACATTGATGACTACCGAGATTGCAATCGGACGCAAGACAAAACAGAGTCCGGGTACTGCATACAAAGCCATCAATAAAAAATATGGATTTTTAGGCGTGCTGGCACCGATCGTTCCGGTGATCATTCTGCCGTATTATTGTGTGATCGGCGGTTGGGTTGTTAAATATATGGTGACATTTGTGTCCGGTCATGGACTGGATGCGGCAGCAGATAGTTTTTTTGGAAATTTTGTCGGAAATTCGATCTCACCGATGATTTATTTCGCTGTTTATCTGGGGCTGACCGCAGCAGTTATCCTGCTTGGTGTCAATAAAGGAATTGAAAAAATCAGTAAATTCCTGATGCCGTTATTGCTGATCATTTCTGTGATCATTTCCATTTATATTTTTACATTACCGGGAGCAAGTGCCGGTATTAAGTACTATCTCCTGCCTGATTTTACGAAGTTTTCACTGAAAACAGTGTGTGCAGCTATGGGACAGATGTTTTATTCTATGAGTCTGGCTATGGGAATTATGGTCACTTATGGCTCTTATACAAAAAACGAGACAAGCCTGACAAAATCTGTAAATCAGATTGAGATTTTTGATACAGTCGTTGCTCTGCTGGCCGGATTTATGGTTGTTCCGGCAGTCTATGTATTCAGCGGTGAAGCAGGAACAAAAGCAAGCGGAGCAGGATTGATGTTTGTAACACTTCCGAAAGTATTTGAGCAGATGAGAGGTGGCACGATCATCGGAATTTTGTTCTTTGTGCTTGTATTCTTAGCTGCGTTGACCAGCTCCATTTCCATTATGGAAGCTATCGTATCTTCCTTTATGGATCGATTCGGCATCAGCCGTAAGAAAAGCGTTGTGATCTGTATCATTATCAGTATTATAATGGGAATTCCATCCTCTCTGGGCAATGGTGCATGGGCACATATCAAGATTCTTGGGATGGACTTTTTAACTTTCTTTGATTATATCAGTAATAGTGTACTGATGCCGATCGTAGCACTGTGCACCTGTATTCTGATCGGATGGGCAGCAGGAGCAAAGACTGTTACAGATGAAGTAAAACGAAATGGTGAAAAAATGAATCGTGAAAAACTGTACAATGTGATGATAAAATATATTGCACCGGTAATGCTGGTGATCATCCTGATCACTTATTCAATGGCACAGTTCGGATTCTTCACTATGTAATACAAAATCTGCTTTGTTTTAGGAAAGAAGGAATAGATTATGCATGATGAAGTCACAGAAAAAGATATTGAACGAATGAAAGAGGAAATCGAATATCGGAAACTGGTAGTTCGTAAAGAAGCATTGGAAGCGGTAAAAGAGGCAAGAGCGCATGGCGATCTCAGTGAAAATTTTGAGTACCACGCAGCAAAAAAAGATAAAAATGCCAACGAAAGTCGTATCCGTTATCTGGAGCGCATGATCAAAACAGCGGTAGTTGTATCCGATGAGTCAAAATCCGATGAAGTTGGAATCAACAATAAAGTTACTTTATATTTTGAAGATGATGACGAAGAAGAAGTGTATACACTGGTGACAACCGTGCGCGGAAACTCCCTGAAAGGATGGATTTCTACGGAATCTCCAATCGGAAAAGCCATTCTTGGTCACAAAGTTGGAGACCGTGTCTACGTGAAGATCAATGCAAATGCCGGTTATTATGTAGAAATCCGTGCCATTGAAAACACCGAAGATGACGGAAGTATTGGACTCAGAAAATTTTAATGGCAATATAATGGAGATGCCAGGGTCAAAAGCCTGAAACCACGATGTGCTTGCACAGGAGTGGTTTTATGGCTTAATGACCCGCCCCGATATGAGCATAAAAGTGGAGCGTCAGCTTCACGATATGCGAATATTGGGTAGAATTGTGGGAGTACGAAGTACGGAACAATTCGTAAGGCATCTTTTGCCCACAACATCTAATGGAGCATTTATGAATATATATAATATTGACCAGTTTCAAAAAAATGAATACTCATGGAATCCTGTGGAAAAAAGGCGGGCAAGGAATTATTTTATAAAACTTGGCGTTGGTGTGGCACTTATATTTGCTCTGTATGGATTATTAGGGTATTTTCTGTTCGTCACACATGCTTTTGTTACGCAGACATTGTGGGGCTATGGAGCGGCAATGGTTATTTTGGCATTCGGGCTTCGTCTGGCATTGAATGCAGGTAGCAGAAAACAGACACGAAAAATGTCATCGGATGAAAAGCACGATTATGCGCTGTATTTTTATCACAGACATGGAAGAAAGAATGCTGTGCTTGGTAACTTTTATCTGGTGATATGCGCGCAGGCAGATGTTTGTCAGCGAAAATACGAACTGGCGGAACAGGCGCTGGATCAGATTGTCATGGAAAAATGTAAGGCAGATCAGCTGAAACAGATCTGGCTGCTGCGATTGATCATTGCGCTTGCCATTGATGATGAGGAGAAAATGCAGGAAACATTCATTTGTTACAATGGCATTGAAGTCAGATCAAAAGGATTTCCAGCTACTGATATTGTCAGAGAATGTGTGGATCACAGAGATGCAGAAACTTTAACAGAAGTCATGAAGCAGAGTGTTGTGGTGAAAAAGGAGCATCCGCTTCGTATTGGATGTATCAGCATTTTCCTTGCGTACTGCATTTTGTTTTATGCGGCAGCACTTGGAATCAATACAGACAGCGGATATGTGCTTCGTTATATGTTTGCAACGATCTCTATCCTGGTGACATTCCTTGGACTGCTGGTTCTGGTCATCTGGCTGAATATCCGGCTGTTTGGCAATGAAACATTCTCGAGAAGAAGCTCCGTTAACAAGGTCTGCTTTGTTATTATATGTGCAATCTTTCTGCTTTGCATGGCAGGAAACAGTGTCATAATCTATTTGGGACTGGAATGGAAGGAAGAAGTGATATCGCAGGATGAAAAGTATACCTATCTGAAGGCGTATTCTGAGAGCGCATATAACGTGACAACGACACTGTATCGGACAAATAATCCGTTTGTTATGCAAAGAATAAATAACTGCCTGCCGTCAGCAGATTCAAACTGGTCAGAGGATAGTACTGATTCATCCGATTTCAATCAGGATATAACAGACAATTCAACAAATGGCGCATCCAATAGCGCGTCAGATGAAACTGCCGGAGAATCCGCAACAGATAACGGCGTTTCTGATTCTGACTCTTATTCGAGTGAACTCGAACAGTATCAGCTGCTTGAAAACGAGATAACAGCAGTGTTTGAGTATTTGCAAAACGAAGGACAGTTTACAGACGCAGAATTGAGCTTCGATGCAAATGCAAAGGGAGAAACCTACGGACTTATCAGTGCCGGTCAGGAGCAGGCAGGAACCCGCATGGTGGATGTGGAATATCGTCTGTACATTAATTTTAATGGGGAAAAAACAAACGATGAAGGAAAAACCTGTACAGAAATCGTACTGGAAAAATTTTATCCGGGTGGAAGCTACAGTACGGAACTGGTAGATTTTTACCTTGTTGATCCGGATACCCTGCAGGTTGTTGATGAACATAAAACTACCTGGTAAAGTGAACGCAAAATAAGCATTCCCCCGCTTCAAGTGCGTAGAACATTAAGCGGTGGGTAGGGAGATGCTTATGTCAGTTTACGAAAGAAAAAACAAGTCGAACGCACAAATTTCATGTGCGCTCGACTTATTTTTTTACAGACAGCGTTTGCGTTCGGGATTATTTGATACAAAACGTACTTCCAGTTTGTCTGGGCGGGAATAACTTTCTGTATACTCTACAAGGTTACCGTGATGGTCATAGCCAATCAGTTCCAGGTGATTGACGATCATTTCATCTTCCAGATGCAGATAGGAACGGATTTTATCTCCGGCTTCTACCATAGTCAGAGATTCCTGAAAAATAACTGGCAGGTGATCTCTGGTGGCCATGTAGTCATACAGAGAAATCTGCTCAAAGTTATAGTTATCGATATCCGGGAAAAATTTCAGTGGAACGTAAGTGTATTCAATAGCCAGTGGCTCTTTGTTACCCTGGCGGATACGGTGGATTCCATAAATTGGTTCTTCAAATGCAAGACCAAGTTTATCAGCATAATAATAACGCCCCTGGATGGTGCCGGTGCACAGTAATTTGTTGGATATCTCGATTCCAAAATTGCGGACAAGGGAAGTGAAACTGGCATTTTCGGATTCATTTAATACACCGAAAGCGACTTTGTTATATTCCGGTTTCTTGACAAAGGTACCTTTTCCCTGTCGACGCACGAGATAATGCTCATTTACAAGTTCATCGATGGCTGTGCGGATGGTAGGTCGGCTTACACCATACATTTCTGCAAGGACTCGTTCACTAGGGATCATTTCTCCGGGAAGATATTCATGGCTTTCAATCCTGCTTACAATAATATCGCGCACCTGTGCTGCTACATGATT
>CAKRKO010000102.1 GCA_934358495.1 uncultured Eubacterium sp.
AAAGAGCGTGATGCGACATATGCAGCTCCTTTAAAAGTAAAGGTAAGACTTTATAATAAAGAAGCAGACGAGATCAATGAGCATGAAATCTTCATGGGTGATCTGCCGCTGATGACAGAGACTGGTACATTTGTAATTAACGGTGCTGAACGTGTAATTGTAAGTCAGCTTGTTCGTTCCCCGGGTATTTATTATGGAATTGCTCATGATAAGATTGGAAAAGAACTGTATTCCTGTACTGTTATTCCAAACCGTGGTGCATGGTTGGAATATGAGACAGACTCCAATGATGTCTTCTACGTTCGTGTAGACCGTACACGTAAAGTGCCGATTACAGTATTGATCCGTGCACTTGGTATTGGTACAAATCAGGAGATCATCGATCTGTTTGGTGAAGAGCCAAAGATTATTGCAAGTTTTGGTAAAGACGTTTCTACAAACTATCAGGAAGGTCTTTTAGAGTTATATAAAAAAATTCGTCCGGGTGAGCCACTGTCTGTGGAAAGCGCAGAGAGTCTTATCATGGCAATGTTCTTCGATCCTAGAAGATATGATCTGGCCAAGGTCGGAAGATATAAATTTAATAAGAAATTAATGCTGAAAAACCGCATCAATGGACAGATTCTGGCAGAGGATGTTGTTGATCCGAGTACAGGTGAAGTTCTGGCAGAGGCAGGTCAGAAAGTTAACCGTGAGCTGGCAGATACCATCCAGAATGCGGCAGTTCCTTATGTATGGATTCAGACAGAGGAGAGAAATGTAAAAGTTCTGTCAAGCATGATGGTAGATCTTCGCCATTATGTAGACGTAGATCCGGAAGAACTGGGTGTTCATGAGCTGGTTTACTATCCGGTTCTGGCGCAGATTCTGGAAGACAATACAGATATCGAGGATATCAAAGAAGCAATTCGCAGAAATATCCACGATTTGATTCCGAAACATATTACAAAAGAAGATATTCTTGCTTCTATTAACTATAATATGCATCTGGAGTACGGTATCGGAAACGATGACGATATCGATCACCTTGGAAACCGTCGTATCCGTGCGGTAGGTGAACTGCTTCAGAACCAGTACAGAATTGGCCTTTCCCGTCTGGAGAGAGTAGTTCGTGAGAGAATGACAACACAGGATCTTGATACGATCACACCACAGAGTCTGATCAACATCAAACCTGTTACAGCTGCAGTCAAAGAGTTCTTTGGCTCTTCCCAGTTGTCACAGTTCATGGATCAGAACAACCCACTGGGTGAGCTGACTCATAAACGTCGACTGTCTGCATTAGGACCAGGTGGTCTGTCCAGAGATCGTGCAGGATTCGAGGTGCGAGATATTCATTACTCTCATTATGGAAGAATGTGTCCGGTAGAGACTCCTGAGGGACCGAACATCGGTCTGATTAACTCCCTTGCATCTTATGCGAGAATAAATGAGTATGGTTTCGTAGAGGCACCATACCGTAAAATTGATAAATCAGATCCTAAGAACCCGCGTGTAACAGATGAAGTTGTATACATGACAGCGGATGAAGAGGATAATTATCATGTAGCACAGGCGAATGAGAAACTGGATGAAAACGGATACTTCGTTCGTAATTCCGTATCTGGTCGATTTAGAGAAGAGACACAGGAGTACGACAAGACATTATTTGATTATATGGATGTATCTCCGCAAATGGTATTCTCAGTTGCTACCGCATTGATCCCGTTCCTTGAGAATGATGATGCGAACCGTGCGCTGATGGGAGCAAACATGCAGCGTCAGGCCGTGCCGCTTCTGACGACAGAGGCACCGGTTGTTGGTACAGGTATGGAGCCGAAGGCCGCAGTTGACTCTGGTGTTTGTGTTGTTGCAAAACGTGCAGGTGTAATTGAGCGTTCCTGCTCCAACGAAATTACAATTAAATACGACGATGACGGAAGCAGAGAGACAATTAAACTGACAAAGTTCTCTCGAAGCAACCAGTCTAACTGTTATAACCAGAGACCAATTGTATTCAAAGGTGACCATGTACAGGCAGGACAGGTTATCGCTGATGGTCCTTCTACTGCAAACGGTGAGCTTGGTCTTGGTAAGAACCCGTTGATCGGATTCATGACCTGGGAAGGTTATAACTACGAGGATGCTGTACTGTTAAGTGAGCGTCTGGTTCAGGATGATGTTTACACATCGATCCATATTGAAGAATATGAAGCAGAAGCGCGTGATACAAAGCTTGGACCGGAAGAAATCACAAGAGATGTTCCGGGAGTCGGCGATGATGCACTGAAAGATCTGGATGAGAGAGGTATCATCCGTATCGGTGCTGAGGTTCGTGCCGGTGATATTCTGGTTGGCAAAGTGACTCCGAAGGGAGAGACAGAGCTGACAGCAGAAGAGAGACTGCTTCGTGCGATCTTCGGTGAGAAAGCAAGAGAAGTACGTGATACTTCCTTAAAAGTACCGCATGGTGAGTACGGTATCGTTGTAGATGCAAAAGTATTTACACGTGAAAATGGTGATGAATTATCACCGGGTGTAAATCAGGCAGTTCGTATCTATATCGCTCAGAAGAGAAAAATCTCTGTTGGTGATAAGATGGCCGGACGTCATGGTAACAAGGGTGTCGTTTCCCGTGTACTTCCGGTAGAGGATATGCCGTTCCTTCCAAATGGCCGTCCGCTGGATATCGTATTAAATCCGCTGGGTGTACCTTCCCGAATGAATATCGGACAGGTGCTGGAGATTCATCTGAGTCTTGCTGCAAAAGCACTTGGATTTAATGTTGCAACACCAATTTTTGCCGGTGCAAAAGAGACCGATATCATGGATACTCTGGATCTGGCAAATGATTATGTAAACTTAACATGGGAAGAGTTCAAAGAGAAACATGAGGAAGAATTGCTTCCAGAAGTTCTTGATTACCTGTATGAAAACAGAGATCACCGTGAACTGTGGAAAGGTGTTCCAATTTCCCGTGATGGTAAAGTAAGACTGCGTGATGGACGTACCGGTGAGTACTTTGACAGCCCGGTAACAATCGGACACATGCATTACCTGAAACTGCATCATCTGGTAGACGACAAGATCCATGCACGTTCTACCGGTCCTTACTCTCTGGTTACACAGCAGCCTCTGGGTGGTAAAGCTCAGTTCGGTGGACAGCGTTTCGGTGAGATGGAGGTATGGGCACTTGAGGCTTATGGTGCAGCATACACACTGCAGGAGATTCTGACAGTAAAATCTGATGATGTGATCGGACGTGTAAAAACCTACGAAGCAATCATCAAAGGTGATAATATTCCTGAACCAGGTATTCCTGAGTCATTCAAGGTACTGTTAAAAGAGTTACAGTCATTGGGTCTGGATGTAACGCTGGAAGACGAGAATGGCGAGGAAGTAAAACTGCTTGAAACAAGCGAATATGGAAATACAGACCTGAATGCGATCATTTCCGGAGACAGAAACTTCAACTACGAAGAGAAAGAGTCCTTCGGAGCAATGGGATTCTCAAAACAGGAATTCAATGAAAACGAAGAACTGGTAGATGTAGAAGAAGAGCAGGAGAACTCTGACGCAGATGATTTTATGGAAGAGTTTGATGATAGCATTCTTGATGAAGAATAAGAGGAAGGAGCGTTGTAAATGCCAGAAACAAACAGTAAAGAAGTCGGCACAAACATAGCGTTCGATGGTATCCGCATCGGACTGGCTTCACCGGAAAAAATATTGGAATGGTCCCGGGGCGAAGTAAAAAAACCGGAAACCATTAACTATAGAACTTTAAAACCAGAAAAAGATGGTTTGTTCTGTGAGCGTATTTTCGGACCGAGCAAGGACTGGGAATGCCACTGCGGAAAATATAAAAAAATCCGTTATAAAGGCGTTGTCTGCGACCGATGTGGCGTTGAAATTACAAAATCTAACGTACGTAGAGAACGTATGGGACATATTGAGCTGGCAGCTCCGGTATCTCATATCTGGTACTTCAAAGGTATTCCAAGCCGTATGGGATTAATCCTTGATATTTCTCCTCGTACACTGGAGAAAGTTCTGTATTTTGCTTCTTACATCGTACTTGATAAAGGCGAGACAGACCTGCAGTATAAGCAGGTTCTGTCCGAGGCAGAATATCAGGAAGCTTATGAAAAATATGGAAATACGTTCCGTGTTGGTATGGGAGCAGAGTCCATCAAAGAACTTCTGGAATCCATTGACCTTGAGAAAGATTCTGCAGAGCTGAAAGCTGCATTAAAGACAGCTACAGGTCAGAAGCGTGCAAGAATCATCAAGAGACTGGAAGTTGTAGAAGCATTCCGTGAGTCTGGTAACAGACCGGAGTGGATGATCATGACTGTTATCCCGGTTATTCCACCTGATTTACGTCCGATGGTACAGCTGGATGGTGGTCGTTTCGCAACATCCGATCTGAATGATCTGTATCGTCGAATTATCAACCGTAACAACCGTCTGAGAAGACTGTTAGAACTTGGAGCGCCGGATATCATCGTTCGTAACGAGAAACGTATGCTTCAGGAAGCTGTAGATGCCCTGATCGATAACGGACGTCGTGGCAGACCGGTTACAGGCCCTGGTAATAGAGCATTAAAATCTCTTTCCGATATGCTGAAAGGTAAAGGTGGACGTTTCCGTCAGAACCTGCTTGGTAAACGTGTTGACTACTCAGGACGTTCCGTAATCGTAGTAGGACCGGAATTAAAGATTTATCAGTGTGGTCTTCCGAAAGAAATGGCCATCGAGCTGTTCAAACCGTTCGTTATGAAAGAACTGGTTGCAAACGGAACAGCACACAATATTAAAAGTGCAAAGAAAATGGTAGAAAAACTTCAGACAGAGGTATGGGATGTTCTGGAAGAAGTTATCAAAGAGCATCCGGTTATGCTGAACCGTGCTCCTACACTGCACAGACTTGGTATCCAGGCATTTGAACCGATCCTTGTAGAAGGTAAAGCAATCAAACTTCATCCGCTTGTTTGTACTGCATACAATGCCGATTTCGATGGTGACCAGATGGCTGTCCATCTTCCACTTTCCGTGGAAGCTCAGGCAGAGTGCCGTTTCATGTTACTGTCTCCGAACAACCTGTTAAAACCATCTGATGGTGGTCCGGTAGCTGTTCCTTCTCAGGATATGGTTCTTGGTATTTACTATCTGACACAGGAAAGACCGGGAAGCATCGGTGAAGGTCACTACTTCAAGAACCTGAACGAGGCAATTCTTGCGTACGAGAACGGATATGTAAAATTACATTCCAGAATCCATGTACGTGTGACAAAGAAAATGCCGGATGGCACAGAGAAGACAGGAACCGTTGAGTCAACACTGGGCCGTTTCATCTTCAATGAAATTCTTCCACAGGATCTTGGATTTGTAGATAGAAGCAAACCGGAAAATGATTTGCTGCTGGAAGTAGATTTCCACGTCGGTAAAAAAGGTCTGAAACAGATTCTTGAGAAAGTTATCAACATTCACGGAGCTACAACTACAGCAGAAGTTCTGGATGATATTAAAGCAATGGGTTATAAGTACTCTACAAGAGCTGCTATGACCGTATCTATTTCTGATATGACAGTACCGGAGAAAAAACCGGCACTGATCAAACAGGCACAGGATACTGTAGATCTTATTACAAAGAACTACAAACGTGGTCTTATCACAGAGGAAGAACGTTACAAAGAGGTTGTTGAGACTTGGAAAGAGACTGATGATGAGCTTACACATGAGCTGTTATCCGGACTTGATAAATACAACAACATCTTTATGATGGCTGACTCCGGAGCCCGTGGTTCTGATAAGCAGATTAAACAGCTGGCTGGTATGCGTGGTTTGATGGCTGATACAACCGGTAAAACAATCGAGTTACCAATCAAATCAAACTTCCGTGAGGGACTTGACGTACTGGAGTACTTCATGTCTGCACATGGAGCTCGTAAAGGTATGTCCGATACGGCGCTTCGTACCGCCGATTCCGGATACCTGACAAGACGTCTGGTTGATGTATCTCAGGATTTGATCATCCGCGAGACAGACTGTTGCAAAGACAGAGGTGAGATCGCTGGTATGTACGTAAGTGCATTTATGGATGGCAAAGAGGAAATCGAAAGCCTTCAGGAGCGTATCACAGGACGTTTCGCATGTGAAGATATTCATGATGCAGATGGAAACGTACTTGTTGCAGCAAATCATATGATCACACCGAAGCGTGCAGCTCTGGTTATGAGCAAAGGTGTAGATGAGAACGGAGAGCCGCTTG
Source organism: uncultured Eubacterium sp. (assembly GCA_934358495.1). Taxonomy (GTDB): domain Bacteria; phylum Bacillota; class Clostridia; order Lachnospirales; family Lachnospiraceae; genus Eubacterium_I. The sequence goes on from CAKRKO010000102.1 coordinate 6,254, forward strand.
AGAAAGTAAAAATCCGTACAATTCTTACCTGCCGTTCCAAAGTCGGTGTTTGTGCAAAATGTTACGGTGCAAACATGGCAACTGGTCAGGCAGTACAGGTTGGTGAGGCAGTTGGTATTATCGCTGCTCAGTCTATCGGTGAGCCTGGTACACAGCTTACAATGCGTACTTTCCACTCCGGTGGTGTTGCCGGTGATGATATTACACAGGGTCTTCCTCGTGTCGAGGAGCTTTTTGAGGCAAGAAAACCGAAAGGACTTGCTATCATCACAGAGTTTGCTGGTATTGCTACAATTAAAGATACAAAGAAAAAACGTGAGATCATCGTTACAAGTCAGGAGACAGGTGAGACAAAAGCTTACCTCATTCCTTATGGTTCCAGAATCAAGATCACAGATGGTGCATTCCTTGAAGCTGGTGATGAGCTTACCGAAGGTAGTGTAAACCCGCATGATATCCTGAAGATTAAAGGTGTTCGTGCGGTTCAGGATTACATGCTTCAGGAAGTTCAGCGTGTATACCGTCTGCAGGGTGTAGAAATCAATGATAAGCACGTTGAGGTTATTGTTCGTCAGATGTTGAAGAAAATCCGTATCGAGAACAACGGAGATTCTGATTTCCTGCCAGGAACCATGGTTGACTTCCTTGATTATGAGGAAGAAAATGAGAGACTGGCTGCAGAAGGAAAAGAGCCGGCAGAAGGAAAACAGGTACTGCTTGGTATTACCAAAGCATCTCTGGCTACCAACTCATTCTTGTCAGCTGCATCCTTCCAGGAGACAACAAAAGTTCTGACAGAGGCAGCAATCAAAGGTAAGATTGATCCGTTGATCGGTCTGAAAGAGAACGTAATCATCGGTAAACTGATTCCGGCAGGAACAGGTATGAAGAGATATCGTTCTATTCACCTGGATTCTGATATTGATGAGAATGCTGAGATCGATGTAGAGGATCTGCTCGGTGAAGATCTGTTAGCTGATGGCACAGATGTTGAAACTGCAGAAACGGAAGAAAATGCTGTTACACCTGAGACAGAAGAAGCTGCAGAAACAGAAGAAACTGTAACAGAGGAATAAAAACAGTAAATAAATGTTTATATAATATAGAAGGCGGTGTCACAGGACATCGCCTTCTATGTATATGTATAAAAACAGAAAAAATGGGAAAAATCAGAAAATACGCTTGACAATAGCGGACACAATCACTATACTATTTTAGTGTGCATAAAAACGCACAAGGAACTTTTTACAAAATATACAGGAGGTGAATAGAATGCCAACATTTAACCAGTTAGTAAGAAAAGGTCG
>CAKRKO010000103.1 GCA_934358495.1 uncultured Eubacterium sp.
AGGCTGCCGTGGCACAGTAGGTAGCGCACCTCATTGGTAGTGAGGAGGTCACGGGTTCGATTCCCGTCGGTAGCTTTGAGCCGGAAACTGGAGTTCATCAGTTTCCGGCATTTTTTATCTCAGTCGAGAAGACTCCCACTTCTGCAAGTGGTGAGTAATAAAAAGCCTTTCTCAGTGGGAGTACAATTTCCGACTGAGATAAACGCTCCGCGAGGATGTGCAGTGATTCTGAGAAGAATATGTCAGTTTACGCTGACCAGAATCACGCACCAAGTCTCACGTGCGTTCGACTTGAATCTTAATGTAGGATAGGATGAGGAGAGAGAAATAATGGCAGCAAATATTGATGAGATGGTGAAAGTACTGGTAGTTTATAGCACGGAAGAAGCAGATGAAATAGAAGTACGTTTTCGTATGCAAAAAATCATGTGTGCCAGAAAGAAAATAGGTTCTGGAAAGCATGGAAATTTTTTACTGGCAATGAATAATTTTGGGGAAGAAATTTATGTGAATCCGGAGGATGAGGAAGCAGCCCGTGTCGTGATCGAGCAGTGGAGAAATGATAAAAAAGAGGAGAGGGAAAAAGCAACGGAAGATCCGCAGACAGAGATGGCAGGAAAAGGAAGTAAAATGCTTCTGCCGCGTATTGTGGCAGGCATAGCTCTTGTGATCATTGTTGCTTTATATATAACCCATTTGAGATAAGCCATGAATGATCTGCAGATAGAATACTTTCTGGCAGCAGCCAGAAATATGAGTTTTTCAAAGGCGGCCCAGGAGTTATTTGTGTCACAGCCGGCTATTAGTCGACAGATTTTGGCATTGGAGCAGGAACTTGGCTGCCCACTGTTTGAACGATTGAACCGCGGAATCGTGCTGACGGCAAATGGTGAGATGTTTTATGATTTTTTTGAACGGTATCGTGGCGAATTATTTGACCTGAAACTGAGAGCAAAATTATCTCTGGAAAATAAAAAACAGGTATTACATTTTGGCGTTTTAAATAACTGGGATATTTCTGAAATTCTTTTGCCGGTATTACAGGATTTTTCCAAAGAGTATCCAAATGTAAAGGTAGAAGTAAACAGCTACGAGCCACGCAGTTCTCAGGAAGCTCTGCAAAGCGGAAAAGAGGATGTGATCATTACCATTGAACCAAAAATTTTAAATATCCAGGGAATCATGCATGCAAAAGTAGCAGACTTGCCGAGAGTTTTGATTTACAGTACTGCCAATACACCCAAATATGAGCGTGTGCTTACTCCTTACGATTTTCGTGAGGAAGAATTTCTGGCAGTTGCCGGAGAGGATAATGATTATGTGACGGATCTGATCCGAAGCGTATGTAAACCATACGGTTTCACACCGAAGATCCAACCAGTCCACAGTACAGATGCAATGATCATGGGCGTGCAATGTGGACTTGGCGTAGCAGTTACAGATAGTTGGAGCCGTGCATTGGATAATCCGGGATTTGCATATCTGTATCTGGAATCCACCCATCCGCTTAGTGTGGTATGGATCAATGAAAATCAGGATCCTGCTATTAATCGTTTTGTATCACTTTTGAAAAAAGTAATCCGTATGTATAAATGGAATCAGGCATAACAAGATAGTTATAACAGAGCCTCTTTTTTTGTATTTGACGTATGAAAAAGATTGGATTAGAATAAAAATATCAAAAAAAGGAGGCAGAATTATGGCAGACAAATTTTATGCCAAGGGACCGGGAAACAACGGTTATATTAAAAACCTGGAAGTCCTCGATTTCAACCCTTGGAATGGTAAAAGTGGCGTTTTCCAGATGCAGGTTTACAAAACCGCAGAAGGAAAATACTATCTGTATGGTTCCTGTTTTGGCGGTACACAGAATGGTGTGCTGATCGCTGATATTACAGATCCGGAGCATACCAGATTTGTAAAGCATCTGCAGTTGTTAGATCCGGAAGAATATCCGACTACATCTACACCAAAGATTCAGGTAGCAGATGATCTTCTGATCTGTGCAATGACCGCTGGTTCAGGACCGGGTGCATTAGTAGAGCAGAGCGAACTTATGAATATGAAATGCCAGGCTGGTATCCAGATCTGGAGTCTGAAAGAAGATCCGGAGAATCCGAAATATTTAGGATACTGGGATTGCGGAGTACCTCACTCCATTGGTGTTCATCGTTTCATGTATAATGGAGGTCCTTACGTATATCTTTCCTGCGAATCCGAGCGTTTCGAAGGTATGATCATGCGTATCGTAGATATCTCTGATCCGACAAATCCGCATGAGGTTGGTAACTGGTGGGCTCCTCATCAGTTTGTAGACGGATATCCTTGCAGAACTGTTGATCATCATGCAGGACATGTTCCGTCCTTCATGGACAAAGGATGGATGCATGGACCGCCATTCAGACGTGATGATGGAATTATGTTCTGTGGTTACGGTGGAGATGGTCTGTATGTTCTGGATGCAAAAGACGTGACACGTCCGCATCTGTTAGGACAGTTGAAATTTATGCCGGCATTCTCAAGCCATCTGGCAGGAGCACGTACTCATACAGCATTACCGCTGCCGGGACGTGATTTCTGCGTAGTTACAAACGAGGGTGAGAGATTCCAGTTTTTCCCGGAAGGATCTATCAAAGAGGCACAGGCTATGAATAATCTTCATATGGTTGATGTCAGCGATCCGACACATCCGACTCTGGTTGCAGAGTTCCCATATCCGGAAGTACCGGAAGACTTCCCGTATCCAAACTTCAATGTAATGAACCTTGGATGCCAGGGACCGTTCGGACCGCACAACCTGCATGAGCCGATGAGCAACAAGCCATGGCTGGAGCAGAGAGGCGACAGAGTATACTGCTGTTACTTCGCAGCAGGATTGCGTATCTATGATGTATCCGATCCTTATTACATCAAAGAGCTTGCATACTTTATTCCGCCAAATCCGAATAAAAAACCGGAAGACTCCTTCTTCCCGGGATTACCGGGTCCGCGTAATGCAATGACAGAAGATTGCTGCGTAGATGACAGAGGATATATCTATGTAACCTGCTTCGATGATGGTTTCTATGTATTAAAGAGAACCGGAGCGGCAGACAATTAAGAAATGCTGAAAGCTAGACATTAAGACAAAAAAACAGCCCATTGTCAGGAGAAAATCCTGACGACGGGTTGTTTTTTTGCGTTCTTTTGTGTATGATGTAGAACGAGAGAAAAAAGTGATACGACAAGGAGAAATTAAAATGAAAAAAGAACCATTTGTTACCAAAGAGCAGATCGAAGAGATGGTAAAATCTTATCCGACTCCTTTTCATTTATATGATGAAAAAGGAATCCGTGAAAATGCAAAGGCTGTGAAAGAGGCATTTGCATGGAATCCGGGGTTTCGTGAGTATTTTGCTGTAAAAGCCACACCGAACCCATTTCTGTTAAATATTTTAAGAGAGTACGGATGTGGTGCGGACTGTTCTTCGATGACAGAGCTGATGCTTGCCCATGAACTTGGCATGTCCGGTGAGGAGATCATGTTTTCCTCCAATGATACACCGGCAGAAGAGTTTGTATATGCAAATGAGATTGGTGCGACGATCAATCTGGATGATTTTACCCATATTGATTTTCTGGAGAAAACGATCGGTGCATTTCCAAAGACCATGAGTTTGCGTTATAATCCGGGCGGAGTGTATACATTGAGCAATGGTATCATGGATAACCCTGGTGATGCAAAATATGGATTTACAAAAGAGCAGCTTTTTGAGGGATATAAACTTTTGAAAGAAAAAGGAGTGGAGCGTTTCGGTATCCATGCATTCCTCGTAAGCAATACGGTTACCAATGACTATTATCCAACACTGGCACGCACATTATTTGAGCTGTGTGTTGAAATCAAAGAGAAACTGGGCATCAAGATCAGTTTTATCAATCTGTCCGGTGGTGTGGGAATTGCATACAAACCGGATCAGGTTCCGAATGATATCCGCGTGATTGGTGCAGGTGTACAGAAAGTATACGAAGAAGTGCTCGTTCCGGCTGATATGGGCGATGTGGCAATCTATACAGAGATGGGAAGATTTATGATGGGACCGTATGGCTGTCTCGTGACAAAAGCTATCCATGAGAAACACACATACAAAGAGTATATTGGTGTGGATGCCTGCGCTGCAAACCTGATGCGTCCGGCAATCTATGGAGCATATCATCACATCACCGTGGCAGGTAAAGAAGATGCACCTTGCAATCACAAATATGATGTGGTAGGTTCTCTTTGCGAGAACTGTGATAAATTCGCAGTAGACCGTATGCTTCCGAAGATTGACATGGGTGATTATCTGGTGATCCATGACACAGGAGCGCATGGTTATTCTATGGGATATAATTACAACGGACGTCTCCGCTCGGCAGAAATACTGCTGAAAGAAGATGGCAGCGCGCAGCTGATCCGTCGTGCCGAGACACCGAAGGATTATTTTGCAACGTTTGACTGTTTTGACATTATCAAAGGACTGGTATAAAAAGGTAACAAAAAAAGATAAAATTTTTCTTGCAATTTGCATATCTGTATGATATGATTAATGTGTTCGGTAAAAACTGGACACTATGCCGCTGTGGCGGAATTGGCAGACGCACTTGACTCAAAATCAAGCGGGTAACTCCGTGCCGGTTCGAGTCCGGCCAGCGGCATTTTGATTAGAAAACAGGAAGGTGAATGCTTTCCTGTTTTTTAAAAATACAGAAAAATATTAACAGAGAATATAAAATATCCGATATTTGAAAAAATGTAATGGAATTTTCGATAAGGAAATTTATATTATTGAGGAACTAAGAACTTAAAGAAAGGCATCGAACGCAAGGGGGCGAAAGCATGATTGACAGAACTAACAGATATTATTTGACAACAGCGGAAATGCTCGTGATGCGTGCTATCTGGCTCGCAGATCACGATATGGTTTTAAGTGAAGTAGTAAAAGCCTGCAATGCAGCGTATGGAAAAAACTGGAAACCTCAGACAGTAAGTACTTACTTGAGCCATCTGGTTCAGAAAGAGTTTTTACGTATGGATCGTAATGGTAAGATTTACAGCTACCATCCAATCGTAGAGGCATCAGAGTACATGAAGTATGACGTGCAGAATTTCGTAGAATTCTGGGGCATGACACCGGCTGAAATGATGAAGAATTATCTGGAAATTCGCGGATCTTCCAAGGAAGAGCGTGATGAAGTGCGTGCACTGATCACAAAGATGGAAGACGAGGGCAAATAACATCAGATATTATTGAGATGGAAACAAAAAACGTGCATAAAAAGTCAGGAAAACAGCATTTCTTGACTTTTTTTCTTTTTACTATTAAAATGTAGTAGAAATTTTGATTAACATAGAAAGGTTACTTTAAAAGAAAGGCAGACTAATAAGAATGAAAAAATTTATTGTGGGGTTATTAATGACAGTGATGATCTGTTCTCTGGCAGCCTGTGGAGGAAAGAACCAGATGGGGGCCAATACAGATACATCTGCTGCAGATGAGGCATCCGCTCTGCAGGAGGCAGGAAGCACTTCAGCAGATGCAGAGAAAGAAGAAGCAGCTTATGTGCCAGGACAGTGGGATGGCGAAGTATACACAAATACATCTCTTGGAATGAGCCTGACATTACCGGAAGGATGGCAGATCGGTACGCAGGAAGAAATTGATGCGGTAGAAAATGCGGGCCAGCAGGTGACTGGCAACACGGATTCTTCCAGTGATGTAAGTAACTATGAACTTTATATTTACAATCCGAATACCGGATCAGCAATCGCAATGATGACAGAAAATCTGGCTGTATTTGGAGATGTGACAGCGCAGCAGTATGCTGAGACACTTTCGGAGCAGCTGTTGAGCTATCAGGATCAGGGCATCACATACAGCCTGAATCCAATCAGCACAAAGACAATTGGAAAAACAGAGTTCGTATCTTTTGATGGAACTGCTGATTATCAGTCCAATAACATTTATCAGTGTTATGCGATTGCAGAAAACGGAGGATGCATGATCACTATGATCATCACAGGACCTTCCGATACGGGACAGACTGAATGTGAAAATGTCATTGCTTCTATTCAGACCACAGAGTAAATAGAAAAAGATGGAACAATTATTTGAAAAGTTTATTCAAATGACTGTTTCATCTTTTTTGCATTATGTAAATGTTACTATCAGATAACCTGAAATAATAGTTTTACTCTTTTTATTTCTCATATACGGTGTAATGATATTTCCGCAACAGTTCAACAGCATGAGCATAAGCATCTGCCTCATAAAATTCCACCTGTAAAACACCCTGCTGGAATTCACGGTTGTGAATAATACCGATATTTTTGATGCTGATGTTGTTGGAAGCCAGGATCGTAGCGATGGTAGCGATTCCTCCGGCCTCATCGATCAGGTCGCAGAACAGCTGGTAAACCGGACGGATCGGACCGCGGTGGGAGATGTTGAAGGAATCACGATATTCCTTGGCAGAACTGAAAAATTCTTTGATCTCATCCGGATGGCTTTCTGCAATGGTATTTCGTGTCTGCTGCAATGCACTGACGTAAGTATCGATCAGTTCTAAAATCTGGCTTCGGTTTGCTATACAGATATTTTCCCACATGGTAGGATCTGAAGATGCGACACGGGTGATATCTTTGAAACCGCCGGCAGCAATCGTGCGCAGTGTTTCGTCAGAGTCATCCAGATTTTTCACCAAATTGACCAGTGTGGATGCAATGACTGTCGGTAGATGACTGATGGAACCTACGGAAAAATCATGTTTTTTATAATCCAGGATCAGTGGAACTGCACCGATGGATGACACAAACTGCTCAAATTCCTCTATTTTTTTTTGAGAAACTGTCTGGGTTGGGGTTAGAATATAGTACGCATTTTCAAGCATGTAAGCAGTGGAATATTCGTAGCCTACGTGTTCCGTTCCGCACATAGGATGACCACCGATAAAATGTCGTTCCAGATCCGGGTATTTCTGAATCTGCTCATGGATGCCGGTTTTGACACTTCCCACATCCGTCAACAGCATATCATCATGCAGGATGCCGGATAATTCCCGGACATAGTCTGCATTGTTGAGAACAGGGGCACACAGATAGATATAATTACAATCGGAAAATCCTTTGCCAACCTGATCCAGTGCTTCTGAGATAATGCCTTCGGATAATGCGGCATCAAGAGTGGCACGACAGGTATCATAAGCGACGATCTGAATATCCGGATAGATGCGATGCACCGTCTTTGCAACAGAACCGCCGATATGTCCAAGGCCGATAAAGCCGATTTTTTCTGGAATCATAATGTAC
>CAKRKO010000104.1 GCA_934358495.1 uncultured Eubacterium sp.
ACGAAGTGTAGATGTGCAGTGATTCTGATAAGAATATGTCAGCTTTCGCTGACCAGAATCACGCACCAAGTCTCACGTGCGTTCGACTTGAACTAAAGAAAAACGGAATCAGTGAATTTTTCCTGGCAAACGATTGTTAGCCGCTGGATAAAATTCACTGATTCCGCTTCACTAAAGTTCCATTATATCATAAGTCGCACCTACGGTGCTTGTCGCTGCTTATGCAGCTCTTATGATCAACATTCGCCGTTCGCCAATAGTGAGCAAGCTCCCTATGGCTCTCTTGCGCTCATTATATCACATGTTTAATTCTGAACGGCACGTCACCCGTTTTGCACCGGCACCGTTTTGGCCTCTTCCGCCTGCCGTTTTTCCAAACGTTTCATAATCGCCAAAAACACCGGCATTACCACCGCCGTCGCCGCGATCCATGCAGTTTGATCCGTAAAGCATACTGCCATAAAACCAAATTTCGGAATAACAAATATTGCCATCAAACCTCTGGCCAGCAGTTCACTCAAACCGGCAAACATGGCGATCGCACTGTAACCAAGTCCCTGAATCGTCAGTCGTGTACAGTTTAAGAATGCCAGGAAGAAATAGAAAAATCCTGCACATGTCAGCAGCTGCTGCGCATAACCAAGTACTTCTGTCTCACTGCCTGACACAAAGATCAGAGCAATTTTGGAACCGGCAAATATTAAGACAATTCCAATGGCAATACTGTAAATCACAGAAATGACAATTCCGGATTTCAGTCCTTCCCGGATTCGTTTCAAATTGCCAGCACCTAGGTTCTGGCTGCCAAAAGTAGCACTTGCTGTGGCAAATCCGTCATACGGACACATTGCCAGCTGTTTTACCTTTGTAGCTGCCGCAAATGCAGATACATACACTGCATCCAGCGCATTTACTGCGCTCTGGAGCAGAATACTTCCGATTGCTGTGATAGAGAACTGCAGTCCCATCGGTACTGCCATGGTAAACAATGTCTTTATGTAATGAAAATCTAACTTTCTCTCCTGATGCTCTGTTTTCAAAATATCATATTTTTTCTTCATGTATACAAAGCATAGCGCTCCGGAAATTGCCTGGGACAAAATTGTTGCCCATCCTGCTCCGGCAGTTCCCAATTTAAATCCAATAATAAACAGCATGTCCAGAAAAATATTCATCACTGCAGACATGACCAGAAAATAAAACGGCGTTTTGGAATCTCCCAGCGACCGGATAATTCCAGCCACTACATTGTATAAAAATGTAAATGGGATTCCAAGGAAAATGACGAAGAGGTAATCATATGCGCCCTGATAAAACTGATCCGGTGTCTTCATCCAGGTCAGAATGGGACCACACAGCACGCAGGTTACGATCGTCATGATCACAGCAAGAAAAATTGCCAAATATGCCGCATTCATCACAAATTTACGCATTTCACTGTAACTTTTTGCACCAAATTTCTGCGCCACGGGTACAGCCAGTCCCGTACAGGTGCCAAGGCAGAAACCAATAATCAAAAATGTAATAGATGTCGTGGAACTTACGCTTGTCAGGGCATCCAGCCCCAGATAGCGACCTACGATTACGGTATCTACCATATTATACATCTGCTGAAACAGATTTCCCAGTACCAGCGGTATGGAAAACTGCCAGATTAACTTCATTGGACTTCCAACAGTTAAATCTTTTGTCATAACTACTCCTTCCTAAATTATTCGTTCTCTGCGTCCAACAGCATCTGATAAATTTCACGTTTTCCTACGCCACGGTCTTTTGCCACCTGTTTCATGGCGCTTTTTCGATCCATACCTGTGCTTAAATATCGCTCCATATGTTCTTCTACGGAAATTGCTTCCCAAGACTGCTGTTGCTCCTGCACCAGTTCTTCCCGGCTTCTGCCCTCGATGACTAACACACACTCTCCGCGAACGCCCTGCTCTTCATAATAATTGATCGCCTCAGAAAATGTAGTCTGAAATGCGGTTTCAAATTTCTTTGTCAGCTCCCGACAAACCGTCAGTCTGCGGTCACCTAATGCATTCTGCAGTTCTTTTAACGTGCCAAGCAGATGATGCGGCGCCTCGTACACGATCAGCGTTCTTGTGTCATTTTTCAGTTCTTCCAGCACAGCTACACGCTCTTTTTTCTCCTTTGGCAAAAATGCTTCAAAAGAAAAACGACGCGTCGGCAGACCGGACAGCGTCAAAGCCGTAATACAGGCTGCTGCTCCCGGAAGGGAAGTCACTTCAATGCCCTGCTCGTAGCAAATGCGCACCAGATCCTCGCCCGGATCGGAAATACCCGGTGTGCCTGCATCGGTGATCAGTGCGATATTTGTTCCCTGCTGCATTTTTTCTACCAGCTGATATGCTTTATCCACTTTGTTGTACTCATGGTAGCTGGTCAGCGGTGTTTTGATGTCAAAATGATTCAGCAGATGAATGGAATTTCTGGTATCCTCCGCCGCAATTAAATCTACTTCTTTTAATGTACGCAGTACACGGAGCGTAATATCCTCCAGATTTCCGATCGGAGTCGCACATAAATACAATTTTCCTGCCATATTCCTATTTCACCTCACAATCAATACCCATACACATTGTATATCTCATCCGTATATTTTCCCGGTTCTTTGTATACGATCAATGGTTTTTCCACTGTCATGCGGCTTCTTCCGCCCCGCAGTCCCTCGATCAGCACCATATTCGGCTCCCGGTCCACATAAGGATATACGAGGCGCATCCGTTTCGGCTCGATGCGATACTGTACCATCAAAGAGATGATCTCTGCCAGACGGAAAGGACGGTGTACCATATAAAAACGTCCTCCCGGCACCAGAAGGCGTGCACTCTCCCGAATAATATCTTCCAGATTGCATAATACTTCATGTCTGGCAATGGTTTTTGCCTCATGCAGATTCGTCAGTCCGTGCTGCGCGGTCATATAAGGTGGATTTGTCGTCACGACATGAAAAGAAGATGCTCCAAAAATTTTTGAAGCATCCTTAATATCACCTTCTACGATGTCGATCCGATCCTGCAGAGCATTCAACGCCACACTGCGCCGCGCCATATCCGCACTCTCCGGCTGAATCTCCAGACCGGTAAAATGGTTTCCAGCGGTCTTGGCCTCCATCAGAATTGGGATGATTCCGTTTCCGCAACCCAGATCCAGACAGTTTTCGTGTTTTTTTGCCCGGGCAAAGCCGGACAGCAGCACCGCATCCATACCGAAACAGAATTTTTCCGGATTCTGGATAATACGGTAGCCGTTTCGCTGTAATTCGTCGATTCGTTCTCCCGGCAATAAATTACTCATTTAACTTGGAATGACCTCCCTTGTCCTCTAACTCAGCAAGTTTGCGCATTTCCTCTTTGCTCAGACGCTCGCCATGGTCTCTGCGGCGTTTGGAACGGAATTTCAGCTGTTTTACCTGATATTCGCGAATTTCTTTCTCATCCCCCATATCCACAATAACTTTCACCAGCTGGCGCAGCACGCTGACACTCTGTACTTCACCTTTCAGGCCGTCCACGGTTGTCACACGGTCACCCACATTTGGCAGACGGCTGTTTAAATATTCATAAGTTTCTTCTTCGTTTTTCAGACAACACATCAATCGTCCGCACACACCGGAAATCTTGGTCGGGTTCAGGGACAGATTCTGCTCTTTCGCCATCTTGATAGACACCGGCGCAAACTCTGTCAGGAATGTATGACAGCACAGTGGGCGTCCACAGATACCGATGCCGCCAAGAATTTTGGTCTCATCACGGACACCGATCTGGCGCAGCTCGATTCTCGTACGGAATACACTTGCCAGATCCTTTACCAGCTCACGGAAATCGATGCGGCCATCTGCAGTAAAGTAAAATAGCAGTTTGTTGTTGTCAAAGGTATACTCTGCCTGCACCAGTTTCATGGCAAGACCGTGTTTTTCGATCTTTTCCAGACAGATCTTGTATGCATCTTTTTCTTTCTCATGGTTTTTTTCTTCGATACGATCATCTTCTGGTGTTGCCACACGGATGACCGCTTTCAGCGGCTGAACCACTTCATCATCTGTAATACCCTTGGGCGGAACAATTACGGTACCGTACTCGATACCACGGGCAGTCTCCACGATAACATGGCTGCCGCGCTCCAATTTCAGGTTTTTCGGATCAAAATAATACACTTTTCCCGCCTGACGGAATCTTACTCCAGTTACTTTTATCATCTAATGTTCTCCTTGATCGTCAATGCCAGCATTTCCATGGTCAGGTCAAAATTTACGTTTGCCCGGATCCGACGGTCCGCTGTCTCAATTGCTTCTAATATCTGCTGCAGTCCGCGATATGAGCATTTTTCCGCCTGATGCCGTATTTCCAACGACTGTTCGCGGAATATCAACTGCTCCTCTGAGCCTGCTGCTTTATATAATAACACATCCCGATACCAAAACAAAACCAAATCAAAAAATTCTCTGATATCGTCCTTGAAATCGTTCAGTGGTTTTATCTCCTGTAATAAATCGTATTTGCGGACATCTCCCAGTCTGCGCAAGAGCGAGACGGTAACGTCCTTCAGTTCATTGAATCGTTCTGAGGAAGCCAGCGCCACAGCCCGCCCCACATTTCCGCGGGCAAACGCCGCACAGACTTCCGCTTTGTAATCCGGCACCTGACGTTTTTTCATCAAAAATTTCCTGATTTTTTCATCACTCACCGGTTTGATGTCAAGCATCACACAACGGGAACGGATGGTCTGTAAAAACGCATCCGCGTTCGTAGTCAGAAGCAGGATCACCACATAAGCCGGTGGCTCCTCAATTGTTTTTAACAGGGCATTCTGCGCCTGCTGGTTCATTTTCTCCGCTTCATCCACAATGTATACTTTATATTTACTGCTGTAAGGCTTAATCTCTATGTCATGATTGATCTGCTCACGGATATCCGCTACTGAGATCGTATTTGGTTTTTCATGCGTCAGATAAATAATGTCAGGCTGATTGTTGCCTAATGCCTGCTTGCAGGAATGGCACTCCATGCAAGGCTCCGCAATGATCTCCGGGTGCAGTTCTGCTTTCGGAAGTCCGGCCATCTGCTCACGCTTTTGAATCGATGTCTCACACTGCAAGGCCATGGCAAATGCCTGCGCCAGCATCATTTTTCCGCTGTCCTTCGGACCGTTGATAATATACGCATGAGATACTTTATCCATCACGATCGCACTCTGCACATGCGCAATCAGTTGTTCATGTCCGATAATCTCATGAAATCCTGCCATTACTGTTCCTCACTAAAAATTTATCGAATATAAGAAGCAATCTCCTGAGTGACCTGACCCAGATCTTTATTCAGAAAACGCCTTGTAATCCCTGCTTTTTTCAGATTTTCCTCGGAAAAATCCTGCTCATCCGCCAGAAATCTCCGACACATTTCCGCGTATTTCGGCTTTTCCTGGGAACGTTCCCGATCCAGCGCCCGCTGCAGACGCAGTCCATCGTCCACTTCCACGTAAATCGGGCAGACATGCTCCGCTCCAAAATAATCGCGGATCTGCTCATAGGCTTCCAGTGTCCCGATCATCAGATAATCTCTTTCCGCCAGAGATATCTGCCCGTCATCCGCAGTAAAATATTTCCACACACCATACACCGTATTGTATGCACGCAGTTCAATGATTTTTCCGGCATCTTCGAATTCCTTCACCTGATCTTCCGAACAGAAAAAGTAAGATTCCCCTTCTACTTCTCCGGATCGGATTGGTCGGGTCGTATACGGAACCACACGTTTTACCTTCAGGTCTTCCATTGCCAGAAGGCGGTTATAAATGGTGTCTTTTCCAGATGCACTTTTTCCCATCAGACAATAGATTTTTCCCATGATCACGTCCTACTTTCGTCTCTCATATCTTTATAGTATAGTACACACTTCAATCCTTTGTCCACTGTAATCTTTCATTCCTTCCACTTCCATATTCCGCGTCTGGCAAATACGCAGTGTTTTCAGAATTTCCTCTGTCACACGTTCTCCCGGTGCAAGGATCGGGATTCCCGGCGGATACAGATAAACAAATTCTCCAGACACAGATCCTGCGGATTCCATCAAAGATACGGTCTGCTTTGGCGCATCCATTGCCTCGGCGATCTCCAATACTTTTTCTGTCCTGTGATAAATCTCATCCGTAGTAAATATTCCCTGGTTCAGACCAACATCATCTCTATGATCAATTTCCTGCAGTGCTGCAAACAGACGGTTAAAGCCTTCTGTAGTATCCATAAGCGTTGTCAGCGCCGTCACATAATGCCCGGAAACCATTTCCATTTCCAGATGATACCGCTCTGTCAAAAGTTCTGCCAGCTGCTGTCCATGCAGTCCGACTTTTTCCGTACAGATCAGGATTTTTGATGGATCGCGATCCCAGATACCCGGATCCTTTTCCCCAGTTTCTTCGATTTTTCCATCTGGAGAAAGCACCGTGATCTGTTGTAGTGTTTTACATTTTTCATAAAAATCATGCAGGCGTTCCTCGTATGCTGCAAACAGTTCCGTTCCCTGTTCCCGTAAAATCCGGGTACAGCGGTCAAGTCCCGCCATTAAAATGTAGGAAGGAGAACTGGACTGATAAATGCCAAGGTACCATTTTACCCGCTCCAGATCAACCCACGGATTCTTTCTATAATGAAGCAGTGCACTCTGGGTATAAGCCGGCAGAGTCTTGTGCGCACTTTCAATACACAAATCCGCACCAAGTGCCAGTGCTTTTTGCGGAAATCCCTTTGAAAAACCAAAATGAGCGCCATGTGCTTCATCCACGATCAGTGGAATTCCTTTTGCATGCACAATCTCTGCAATCGCTGCAATATCAGAAAGAACTCCATCATAAGTAGGTGAAGTCAGCAGAACCGCCTCCGTATCAGGCCACTGTTCCAACATCGTTTTTACCTGCTCCGGTGAGATACTTCCCTGAATGCCAAAAGCTGTCTGCTTCGGATACAGATACGAGGTTTTCAGTTCCATCAGATATACCGCATGGTACACGGCTTTGTGGCAGTTACGTGCCATCAGCAGACGGCCGCCTTTTTTTACCGTTCCGCACACAGCCGCCAGCAGCCCCGCCGTACTTCCGTTTATCAGGAAAAAGGTCTCATCCGCACCAAAGGTTTTCGCCGCCCGGCACTGCGCCTCCCGCAGAATCCCTTCCGCATGATGCAGGTTATCAAAACCGGTAATCTCCGTAATGTCGATCTCTTCCCCAGTCCAGTTTCCCATAGACTGGCGCTTATGTCCCGG
>CAKRKO010000105.1 GCA_934358495.1 uncultured Eubacterium sp.
CTGACCAACCTGGCACATGGAGATTTGATGATTCTTGGTACTTATATTTCACTTGTTATGACAAGAGCGCTTGGATGCAACCTGATCGTATCCGTTATCGTATCTGTCATTGTTATGTGTGTACTCGGTTTCGTAATCCAACAGTTCCTTGTTAATAAGGTTATGGATAAAGGTGAGGCACCGGCATTGCTGGTAACATTTGGACTTTCCATTTTCCTGTCCAACCTGATGTTAAAAATCTTCAGTGCGGATAACCAGTCTATTAACAATTCACTGTCATCCAAAAACGTAGTTACAACAAATGTATTATCCATTTCTGCAAGCTACCTGACAAGCTTTATCATTGCATGTGTTATCATTATCGGACTGTCTCTGATAATGCAGAAAACAAACTTTGGCCGTGCCATCCGCGCAACTTCTGATGATACAATGGCAGCAGAACTCATGGGTGTAAATACAAAACTGGCTTACGCAGCTGCAATGGTAATCTGTATGGGTATCACAGCAGTAGCAGGAACATTGGTTGGTTCAACATTCGTATTCTATCCGTCTTCCGGTACACAGTATCTGATCATCGCATTCGGTGTTGTAGTAATCGGCGGTATGGGAAGCTTATTCGGAACTTTGATCGGTGGTATCGTACTTGGTGTTGCTCAGATCGTTGGTGGTTATGTCTTTGGATCCGGTGTTCAGATGCTGATCGCTTACATCGTATTGCTTGTAATCTTGGCACTGAGACCAAACGGACTGTTCGCAGCTTCTGCGGTAAGAAAGTAAAGGGGGCTGACGAATATGAAGAAAAAAATGAACCTGATCATCTTAATTGCGGTGATCGCAGTTATGTTTGTAATCATTCCGCAGGCCGGCTCACCGTATCTGCTGAATATTATTACTCTGATGTGTCTGTATATGGCAATGAGCCAGATGTGGAACCTGCTTGGTGGTTACGCTGGTATGTTATCCCTTGGTATGCAGGCCTTCATCGGAATCGGTGGTTATTCACTGACTATCCTTTCGGTAAACTATGGCGTAAATATTTATCTTGCAATTATCATTGGTGCAGTGATCTGTGCATTGTTTGGACTTGCAGTATCTCCGGCAATCTTTAAGATGAGCGGTGTATATTTCGCAATCGGAACATGGATCATTGCAGAAGCATTAAATATTTTCTTCTCAAACTGGAAGTTTGTAGGTTACGCTCAGGACTGGAGTATCAGCACAGTATTCTCCCTGTCCAACAAACAGTTATATTACACCGCATTGATTGTGGCAGTGATCGCTGTATTAGTTGTATTCGGACTTCTGAGAACAAAAACAGGTCTGGCACTTATGGCAATCCGTGACAGCGCATCCGCAGCTGAAACCATGGGTGTAGAGCTTTATAAAACAAAATTAAAATGTTATGTAATCGCATGCTTTATGATGGGTCTGATTGGTGGTGCTCAGTATATGCAGACCGCTTACATTAATCCATCCACAGGTTTCTCCGTCAACTGGACCATCGCTATGACATTCGCTGTTATCATCGGTGGACTGGGAACCATGGAAGGACCGATCGTAGGATCCATATTATACGTAATTATCGTACAGATTATGTACAACTATCCTGGTATGTCCAATATTGTACTTGGAATCATCGCAATTGTCGTTATCATGGTTGCGCCGGATGGTATTATGGGAACTTTGTATAAAAAGACTGGATTCCAGATCTTATCACCAAGAAGAAGTATTCCAAAACATTAATATAACCAACTTTCTAAAGAAGTCCCGCAGGTTTGAACATCTGCGGGACTTTGCTTAATCATTTTTTACGCATAAGTGCGTAAAAAGCTCTGCTTATGGTATCTATAAGTTATGGTGATTATTGCCCGGGAACGGCAGGAAAATACTTCATTGTTGTGACAATTTCTGAAAATGTCAGTTTGTATAGATTTTTTTAACAAAATATATTATCATGAAATCATTCGTAAAAATGAGGTAAAGATATGAAGAAAGAAGAATTGTACAGATTTGTGGATCACACTGTGTTAAAGGCAGTCACAACCTGGAAAGAGATTCAGCAGTTGTGTCAGGAAGCACGATTTTTCAGAATGGCTTCTGTGTGTATTCCAAGCAGCTATGTAAAGCGTGCGCATGAATATTTTCCGGAATTAAACATTTGCACGGTTGTCGGTTTCCCACTTGGAAACGCAAGTACAGAGGCGAAACTGACAGAGACTCGCCAGGCACTGGAAGATGGTGCAAATGAGATTGATATGGTCATCAACCTCGGTATGGTAAAAAATCAGCAGTATCCGCAGGTGACAGAGGAGATTCGTCTGCTCAAGGAAGCAACAGGAGATAAGATTTTAAAAGTTATCATTGAGACCTGTTATCTGACAGAGGAAGAAAAAATCCGGATGTGCGAAGCTGTGACAGAGGCAGGTGCAGATTTTATCAAGACCTCAACCGGATTCGGAACCGGTGGTGCGACATTGGAAGATGTAATCTTGATGAAGCAGCATGTGGGACCAAAGGTAAAGATCAAAGCGGCAGGTGGCATTCGTTCCAAAGAGGATATGGAAAATTATATCGCGGCAGGCTGCAGCCGAATTGGTACAAGCAGTGCGATCGCAATGCTGCAGGACGGAGAATAAGATGGATTTGACACAACTGATTCAGAAAGCACAGGAAGCAAAAGAAAAAGCATATGTGCCGTATTCTGGTTTCCATGTTGGTGCAGCATTGCTGTGTAAAGACGGTACAATTTTTACCGGATGCAATATTGAGAATTCTGCTTACGGACCGACAAACTGTGCGGAGCGCACGGCCATATTTAAAGCGGTTTCGGAGGGGTATCGTGAGTTTAAAGCCATTGCGATCATCAGTGACAGCAAGGAGCTGACTTCCCCCTGTGGCGTCTGCCGTCAGGTGATGGCAGAGTTTTGTGAGCCGGATTTTGAAGTGATCATGTTAAGCTGTGATGGCAGATATGGTTCTGCAACTTTGGAAGAATTGTTGCCATATGCGTTTTCATTAAAAGAAGAAAAACTGGCAACAGCACCAGAACTTTCCTAAAAAAAATTGAATTTTTTATTGTCAAGATGCACATAGTAAAGTATAATCAGATATAGCGAAAGCAATTCCTGGGGTGTACGAGAACCCTGCTATTTTGAACCTACATTTTCTTTTATGGGAATCTTATATTGCCGGCTGGATGCCAGGCCACCGAATTCGCAGTGGAAGGCAGAAGACCGGTTGCGGAAGCCCCCCTAGCGTTGCTAGGAGTCAAAATTGCAGGAACGGCACTCTGGGATCACAAAAGATAAAGATTTACTTTACAAAAGATAAAATAATAAAATACAAAAGATAATGTCAGGCATGATGTGAAAGCATCATGCCTGATTTTTTTGCATACACTAGCATATGATGTTACAGAAGGGACAGGCGGTGTATGGATACAAAGACAAGGCAGAATTATGGACGCAGATACATGGAAAAAAGAATACGGAAAAAGCGCAGATACAAAAGGCAGATAAAAATCTTTCTTGTGTGTATGCTTATTTTTGTGGGAGTAATTGTGATAAGTGCAGAAAAAAAGGAGCAGGTGAAAGTACAAAATATGAAGGAGGATCAGGTGGCGGCTGCTGAACTGGCGGGATATCTTCAGGCGGCATTTCTGACTCCGGAGGAAACAAGGAAGCTGGTGCTTTCTGAGGTTCATGATCCCCTGACAGGTGAAGATGTTCAGGTTATACTGCAGAAGCTTGAAATGGAGCAGAGCTGGGAGAAGTTTGCTGCATTGCTGAAGGAAAATGGAGCAGACTTGCAGGAAGTGGCATCACAGCAAAACTTGACAAGAGAGACGTGGTGCCAGTGCTATGATCTGCTGTTAGAGAAACTTCAGGTAAAAGATTCCGTGACGGAAGTGGAACTTCAATATTTGGGAAAAGTGCCGGGAGAACAGCGGATCATGGCGGATAACGGAGATTATGACTGCGATCTGCAAAGCTGTCAGATGACATATGGAAAACGCTATGTGGTCTATGTGCAGGAAAATCTGGTTTTGGGGATAAAAAGAGAACTGGAGCAGGGAAAAAGCGAAGTAGATGAAGATGTGGCAAACGGTGGAGAAAAGGAAAATAGCGGACAGGGAAAAGATACTCTTACTATCCCGGTTCCGCAAACGGTACGCGTGCTTCTGACGCAGGATCATGGCCAGAAACCGGAGCGTCAGTCTGTATTTGTGTCTGGGACTGGGACCTGGAAACTACATGCGAATCCAGGACAGATAGAACAGGTTTTTGAGGAAAATGTGGTTTCTGACTGTGGAGCATGGATGACAGAACATGGGACATCCGAAGTGACAGCAGAAGCAGTGGATGGTGGAGAGATACGTTTGACGGATGAGAATGGTACAGTAAAAGGAAGTTACGATGGTACCTTACATATTTATCAGAAAGTGGGCGGGGCGGCTTACTGGGTGGTAAATGAGCTTGGGATGGAAGCCTATCTGTGTGGTGTGGTTCCGGGGGAAATGCCGGCGTCTTTTGCGTCGGAGGCGTTAAAAGCACAGGCGGTATGCGCCAGAACCTATGCGGCCATGCAGGTGCTTGGCACCGCCTATGAGGAGTATCATGCGGATGTGGACGATACCACAGCCTGTCAGGTGTATCTGCCGGAAAATGAAAATCAGCCATCAACAGATGCGGTAAATGCCACGGCGGGGCAGATTCTTACCTATCAGGGGATGATTGCATCAGTGTATTATTTTTCTACATCCTGCGGATATACGACGGGACTGGAAGCCTGGCAGCAGGAACCTTTGGCATATCTGGGAATACAGAGTTTAGTATTGGATCCATCAGTAACCGGTGATATGGATGCTTTTTTGCGGAATGGGCAGGTGAAAACATATGACAGTGAGAGCCGTTTTTTTCGATGGAAAGCAGTGTTGCAGACAGGAGTGGATGACGGAAAACTGCTGCAGAGCATTCAGACTGCGGCAGATCAGAAGGACGGAAAAGTGTATCTGACAGACGCAGCGGGAACGCAGATACAGGATACCTCGGCGCTTGGAGGTTGCACGGGAATAAGCATAGTGGACCGGGCAGAATCTGGCTGCGTCACAGATCTGTGCCTGAATTTTGTGAGCGGAACGGCGCATATTTACAATGAAAATACGATTCGGAAAATTTTGTGGAGTGTATGTGTTTCCTTAACGGATAAAAATGGAAACAGTGCAGATACTCTTACTATGCTTCCGAGTGCCTTTTTTTCAATCGATGCAAAAGAAAATGGAATTTACGAGATTTATGGCGGCGGGCTTGGACACGGTATTGGCATGAGCCAGTATGGTGCAGATGGTATGGCAAAAAGCGGAATGGTGTATACAGATGTTTTGGAGAAATTTTTCCCGGGAACGTTGCTGTACAAGAGTGGAAGCAAATAAAGGAAAATATGCGTCTGCTGGAAAGCAGGATAGTGAAATTTTAAGCAGATCAGTATCGCAGATAATGCAGGCTAAGAGTTGGAAAAGAAAGGCTGTGAGAAAAAACTTGCTGAAATTGGAAAAATCTGATATCCTATCGGAATGTGAATGCAGAATAAGTAAAGCGACTGCGTTCATGAGCAAGTAGCGAAAGCGGATTGCGAATGTCTGCTTTATTATACAAGAGACCGTGATTTTGTATACAAAAGGGGAGAACATATGGATTATAAGCATTTGATACGTTTCTTTTTGGCAAAATTGAAAAAAGATAATATTGGAGCTTATGCGGCACAGGCGGCGCTATTTATCATTATGTCAGCAATCCCGTTTCTGCTGGTATTTCTGTCGCTGCTGAGATTTACTCCGGTAACCGAAAGTACCGTGCTGTCCGTGATTCAGATGGTTGTCCCGGGACAGATTAAAATTACCCCATTGTTGATCCATGTGGTAGATGAAGTATATACAAATTCAGCGAAAGTATTACCAATCGCAGTTATTTTTGCAATTTATTCTGCGGCAAAGTCAATCCAGAGTCTGCGTTACGGATTAAACATCGTATACGATACCGATGAGACACGAAACTGGTTTGTGTTGCGTTTCCGTGCGATGATAGAGACATTTGTGTTGATTCTGGTCATTATTTTGCTGATGGTATTTTTGGTATTTGGTCAAAAGATTCAGAACATGCTGGTGCAGTATGCGCCGATTTTGTCCATTGTGACAGATATTATCTTAAAATTACGTCTGCTCATTTTGTTTTTTGTTCTGATTGTATTTTTTATGTTTATTTATAAAGTATTACCAAACCGAACAGCCACATTTAAAAGTCAGTTGATCGGGGCTGTAGGATGCTCTGCCGCATGGTATGTTTTTTCTTTTGGATTATCAATTTATGTGAATTTTTTCAATGGATTTTCCCTGTATGGAAGTCTGACGACCATTTTGTTATTGATGTTCTGGCTTTATATCAGCATGTATATTTTTCTGGTATGCGCGGAGGTCAACAATATGTTTGAAATTCTTCTGATAGAAATCCAGGAAGCACGCCGCAGAAAAAAAGAGCGGGAACAGGATAAAAACGCTTGATGTTTTAAATAAGCTATGCTAGAATAAATGCTAGTTTTGATATTTTTAAAAGCTGAGAAGATGTCAGTAGGCAGATGATCGGATTACAGAGAGAGTGTACGTTGGCTGAGAATACACTTAAGGAAAGACATCTGGTGAAATTCCCATTGGAGCTGCTGTTTTGAACAACGGAATGTTAAATAGGAACAGACGGGTCATGCACGTTACGCATTAGAGTGTCCGATGCATGTCGGGAAGCCGGGTGGTAACGCGGAAATTTTTCGTCCCTTTTTAGGAAGGGGCGTTTTTTTATTTGATAGTAAATTATAATAAAACTTCCATCAACATAAAAGCACTTCGTGCAAAGGCGCACTTATATAAAACGAAATTATTTATATTAAAGAAGGAGATTAAAGATGAAAGACAAGTTAAAGCAGATCAGAGAAAAAGCACTTGCTTCTATCGAAAGTTCTGAGGGATTAAACGGATTAAATGATGTCCGTGTCGCTTTCCTTGGGAAAAAAGGTGAACTTACTGCTGTATTAAAAGGAATGAAAGATGTCAGCCCGGAGGAGCGTCCGCTGGTTGGTCAGATGGTAAATGAAACAAGAGCAGCCATCGAACAGAAATTAGAAGAAACTAAAAAGAAAATGGAAGCTCTGGAGTTGGAGCATAAACTGAAGAAAGAAGTCATCGACGTAACAC
>CAKRKO010000106.1 GCA_934358495.1 uncultured Eubacterium sp.
CAGTGGTCACAGAAAATTTTTCATATCCTCGTTGGAGTTAGTTTTTATTTGTTCCCTAAACGACAAACAAGAATTTAAAATTGACGGAACCGGGCATATCGTTCTTCGGCCAGCACTTCCGGTTCTTTTCCAAGGTTTTCTGTCAGAAAACCACGAATCCGGTTCTTCATATCGTTACTGAGTTCAACCAGATTTGCTTCACTCGCCGGCATCGGCTCGTCAATGACATCATCCACGATTCCCATTTCCATCAGTTCTTTGGCCGTTACCTTCATCAGATCTGCCGCCTCCGGTGCACGTTTTCCATCTTTCCAGAGAATAGATGCAAAACCTTCCGGAGAAAGAATCGTATAGGTCGCATTTTCCATCATCCAGACTTTGTTTCCGACAGCCAGTGCCAGCGCACCGCCGCTGCCGCCTTCACCGATCACGATACTGAGTACCGGCACTTTCAATGCTGCCATCTCATACAGGTTTCTGGCAATTGCCTCACCCTGCCCATGTTCCTCGGCTTCCAGCCCTGGAAATGCTCCCGGTGTATCAATAAAGTTGATGATCGGACGGTGAAATTTTTCTGCCTGTTTCATCAGACGTAAAGCCTTGCGGTATCCTTCCGGAGATGGCATGCCAAAGTTTCTTGTAATATTTTCTTTGGTAGTACGTCCTTTCTGCTGCCCGATAACGGTAACCGGACATCCGTCAAGATAAGCAATACCGCCTACCGTAGCTCCGTCATCATCCACATGACGATCTCCATGAAATTCCTCAAAATCACTGAAAATCTCATGGATATAATCTAACGCTGTAAGTCGTTCAGAAGCTCTCGCTGCCATCACACGATCCCAGGCGGTCATTTTTCCTTTTTTCTTTTTCTGCTCATGCATGATATCAGACATTTCTACTGCCTCAATGGTATCCACAGATGCCTTCTGTGTATGCATGTGCAATAAACGTGCCAGTGTATCTTTCATATCTTCGCGGCGGATAATACCGTCGATCAGACCATGTTCTACCAGAAATTCTGCACGCTGAAAACCTTCCGGCAACTTCTGTCCGATGGTTTGTTCAATGACACGTGGGCCGGCAAACCCTACCAGCGCACCCGGTTCTGCCAGAATAATATCGCCCAGCATGGCAAAACTTGCAGTCACACCACCGGTAGTCGGATCGGTAAGCACAGAAATATATAACAGTCCTGCATCGGAATGTTTCTTTAGCGCTGCGGATGTTTTTGCCATCTGCATTAGGGAAACCATTCCTTCCTGCATACGGGCGCCGCCGGAACAGCAGAAAATGATAACCGGAAGTTTCATTTCTGTCGCTTTTTCCACCGCGCGGGTGATTTTTTCACCTACCACATATCCCATACTTCCCATGAGAAAACGGGCATCACAAACTGCGATCACTGTTTTCTCGCCTTTGATGGTGCATACACCAGTTGTCACAGCTTCATCAATATGAAGTTTTTCCTTTAATCCGTCTAATTTTTCCGGATATCCCGGATACTCCAGGGGATTTGCTGTCTGAAGACCGGTATCCCACTCTTCAAAGGACTGCTTGTCTGCAACCATACGCAGTCTGCGCTTTGTGGAAAGACGGAAATATTTGCCGCATTTATAGCAGGAATAGTGATTGTGCACTACATCTTCTTTGTAAAGTAATTCCCCACATGCGTCACATTTGATCCACATGCCCTCCGGGATATCCTGCTCTTTTCGCGGAACTGTAATATAGTTTGTTTTCTTAAACTTTAACACTATGCTTCACCTTTATTCTCAAAATAGTTTTCTATAAAACTAGTGGTAATGTTTCCGGACTGGAACACCGGATGAGTAATGATATCGTACTGATAATCCAGATTTGTGGTAATTCCGTCAATGTTGACTTCACCCAGTGCACTGCGCATTTTATCGATGGCTGTCTGTCTGTCTTTTCCGTATACAATAATCTTTGCAATCATAGAATCGTAGTTTGGCGGGATTGTGTAACCGGTGTAAATTGCAGAATCGATACGGACACCATTTCCTCCCGGCAAATGCAGATACTCGATTTTTCCCGGACAAGGCATAAAATTCTTTGCCGGATTTTCTGCATTGATACGACACTCAATAGCGTGACCAGTAATGTGGATATCTTTCTGTCTCCACTGAAGCTTTTCTCCTGCCGCGATAAAAATCTGTTCTTTAATCAGATCCAGACCTGTCACCAGTTCTGTCACCGGATGCTCTACCTGAATTCGTGTATTCATTTCCATGAAATAGAATTTTTTGCTTTTATCCAATAAAAATTCGATAGTTCCGGCACTCTCATATTTTGCCGCTTTTGCTGCGCGGACAGCTACTTCTCCCATCTGTGCACGGAGTTTGTCGTCCAGTGCTGCGGATGGAGATTCCTCCACCATTTTCTGGTGACGACGCTGAATGGAACAGTCACGCTCTCCAAGAGAAATAACATTTCCAAATTTATCTGCCAGGATCTGGAACTCAATATGGCGCGGATCCTCG
The DNA here is from genome assembly GCA_934358495.1 of uncultured Eubacterium sp. Taxonomy (GTDB): domain Bacteria; phylum Bacillota; class Clostridia; order Lachnospirales; family Lachnospiraceae; genus Eubacterium_I. The sequence goes on from CAKRKO010000106.1 coordinate 2,505, forward strand.
ATATATTTTTCAATATACATGGTATCATCCGCAAATCCATTGACAGATTCCGTCTGCGCTACCTCAAAATTTTCTGTAAAATCTTCCACGCTACGGGAAATACGCATTCCTTTTCCACCGCCGCCGCTGGCTGCCTTGATCATAACCGGAAAACCAATCTGCTCTGCCAGTTTCAGACCATAATCAGCAGTATAGACTGCCTCTTTTGTGCCCGGGACAACCGGAACTTTCGCATTGATCATGGTGTTTCTTGCCTCCTGCTTGTTTCCCATCCGGCGAATAACTTCCGCAGAAGGTCCGATAAATGCAATGTGACACTGCTCGCACATCTGTGCGAATTTTGCATTTTCAGACAAAAATCCAAATCCCGGATGGATGGCTTCTGCTTTAGATGCAATGGCTGCGCTCAAAATCCGTTCCATATTCAGATAACTGTCTGCCGGTGCTGCTTTTCCGATACAGATGGCTTCGTCCGCCAATTGAGTATGCAGCGCGTCTTTATCTGCTGTTGAATAGACTGCTACAGAAGTGATACCAAGTTCTCTGCAGGCGCGGATGATACGCACCGCAATCTCACCTCTGTTTGCAATTAATATTTTCTGAAACATGTTTTCTCTCCTAACCGATAGCAAAAGTCAACTCTGCGATAACCGCTACTTTTCCGTCTACGGTTGCTTTTGCGGAAGCCACACCGATCGGTCCTTTCTGCTTGATCATGGTTGTTTCCAGCATCAGAACGTCTCCCGGAACAACTTTACGTTTAAATTTTGCAGAATTGATAGCTCCGAAATAAGCTGTTTTACCTTTGAATTCATCACAACCAAGAATTGCTACCGCACCGACCTGTGCCAGTGCTTCTACAATCAGTACACCAGGCATGACCGGTTCTGCCGGAAAATGTCCTGCAAAATACGGTTCATTGTAGCTGACACATTTTTTTCCTACTGCGCGTTTGCCAGGCTCTAATTCTTCAATCGTATCGATCAGCAGAAACGGCTGACGATGCGGAATGATTTCCATGATTTCTTTTGTTGTTAAAACTGACATCCCAGACCTCCTACTCAATGACAAACATTGGCTGATCAAACTCTACCAGATCACCATTTTTTACCAGAATTGCTTTTACGGTTCCGTCATACTCAGACTCAATCTCGTTCATCAGCTTCATTGCTTCCACGATTCCAAGTACCTGACCTTTTTTTACGGTGTCGCCCACCTGTACATACGGTGCTGCGTCCGGAGCACTTGCTGAATAAAAAGTTCCAACCAGAGGACTTTTTACGGTATTTCCGGTAATCTCATCTGCTGCATCTGCAGTTTCTCCCGCAGAAGCCGCTGCCGGTATCTGTGCCGGTGCTGCAATGGCTGCCGGTGCGATCATCTCCACCGGTGCAGACGCTACAATTTTCTTCTCAGGATGTTTTTTTATTTTTACGGAAACGCCATTTTCTTCATAACAGAAATCTGTCAGACCTGCCTCGGAAACAGCGTTCATTAATTCGATTAACTGGCTAACTTCCATCTTTTTTCCTTTCCATCAAATACAGCAACTACAAGTTTTTTCATGTCATACCATCAAAGATTCTTCCAGCTGCTGATGTACTATTTTTACTCTGTATATTTTTTGATCAGTAAACTTGCGTTATGTCCACCGAATGCCAGAGAGTTTGTCAGGGCGTACTCAAAATCCATATCTACACCATGTCCCTGTACATAATCCAGATCAAGTTCTTCGTCCGGCTGCTCCAGGCCTACGGTCTGATGTACATATCCGTTGTTCATCTGAAGAACGCAGGCAATAAATTCAACTGCTCCGGCTGCTCCAAGCAGATGTCCGATCATGGATTTTGTAGAATTTACTTTGATATCATATGCATGCTCACCAAAGGCTGCTTTGATGGCTCTTGTCTCAAATAAATCGTTGTGATGTGTGCTTGTTCCATGTGCATTGATGTATGTGATCTCTTCCGGCGCTACGTTTGCGTCTTTCAGGGCAAATAGCATAGCATTTTTTGCACCTTCTCCGTCTTCTGCCGGGGATGTAATATGGTATGCATCACTGGTTGCACCGTAGCCAACTACTTCTGCAAGGATTTTTGCCCCTCTTGCTTTTGCATGCTCTAACTCTTCCAGAACAACAACGCCAGCTCCGTCACCAATAACAAATCCGTCACGGTCTTTGTCAAATGGAATAGAACAACGCTCTGGATTGTTGGAAGTAGAAAGTGCAGTCAGTGCGGTAAATCCACCGACACCGATCGGAGTAATAGCGTTCTCAGTACCACCTGCCAGCATTACATCTGCCTCACCATACTGGATGGAACGGAATGCCTCACCAATGGAATGCGTACCTGTCGCGCAGGCTGTTACCACGTTGATACTTTTTCCTTTTAAACCAAGCTGAATGGTTACGTTTCCGGTTGCCATGTTTGTGATCATCAGCGGAACCAGAAGCGGATTGATTCTGGATGGTCCTTTTTCCAGAAGTTTTTTGTGTTCGCGTTCGATGGACTGTAAGCTTCCGACACCGGAACCAATGGCACAACCTACGCGGTACGGATCTTCTTTTTCCATATCCAGACCTGCATCTTCAAATGCCTCTTTTGCAGCTGCTACTGCGTACTGCGCAAACGGTTCCATTCTTCTTGCTGCTTTTTTATCCATACGGTCTGCTGCCACAAAACCTTTGACTTCTGCCGCAACTTTTACCTTGAAATCTGTGGTATCAAAATAGGTGATCTCGCCGAAACCTGTTTTTCCGGCTTTCAGGCCTTCCCAGTATTCTTCAACATTTAAACCGATGGGATTGACGGTTCCCATTCCAGTAACTACTACTCGTCTCATCTATATGTCTCCTTTTTCATAATAGGTATTTTTTATTTATTGTAAGTTTACGGATTGTTCCGTTGACAAAGCAACTCTCACAACATTGTAAACTTACATTGCCATGCCGCCGTCCACACAGATCACCTGACCTGTGATATAGGACGCTTTTTCGGATGCCAGGAAAGCAACAACATTTGCGATCTCTTCTGTTTTTCCATAACGTCCAAACGGGATCTGCGCTTTTCCTGCTTCTTTTGCCGCATCTGTCATCTGATCCATCATTTCTGTCTCAATAAATCCAGGTGCTACTGCATTTACGCGGATACCGCGGCTTGCAATTTCTCTTGCCATGGATTTCGTCATACCGATGACCCCTGCTTTGGAAGCACAGTAGTTCATCTGTCCCGGATTTCCCAACACTCCGGATACGGAAGAAATATTGATGATGCTTCCGCTTCTCTGCTTCAGCATATATCTTGCTACATGACGCATGGTATTGAAACTTCCTTTCAGGTTTGTATCAATGACTGCGTCAAATTCTTCTTCTTTCATCTTCATCAAAAGATTATCTTTTGTGATTCCGGCATTGTTTACCAGAACATCAATGTGACCGTATTTCTTGTAAATAGATTTGATCATTTCTTCCACTGCCGCAAAATCTGCCACACTGCACTGCCAGGTCTCTGCCTGACCGCCGGCTGCTGTGATTGTTTCAACCACTGCCTCTGCCGATTCTTTTGATCCATTATAATTTACAATAACATAAGCACCTTCCTGTGCCAGTGTCATAGCAATCTGTCTGCCGATTCCGCGGCTTGCGCCGGTAACGATTGCAACTTTATCTGTTAACAATTTTTCCATACTGCCTCCTGTGTTTCAGCTTTCATAATTCGCTTAATTGATTCAAGAATGCCTCGGCATTCTTGCTGCAAGATACGCGTCATGCTACGCATGACATATTCCTCTGCGTATCTCTGCACTCCATGCCGGAGACCATATCAGATGTGAGTTATCTCACATCTGATATGCTTTCAAGATCCGTTACCTTATCAACGTGATAAGCCGGAACGGTTTTATCTATACGTTTCATAAATCCGCAAAGGGATTTCTTTGGTCCAATTTCAATAAATGCCTCTACACCGTCTGCGATCATACGCTCTACGCTCTGCTGCCAGCGGACGGATGAGGAAATCTGTTTTTTCAGCAATTCCTTTACCTGTGACGGGTCTGTCACATAATCAGCAGTTACATTTGTAATATAAGGAACTGCAATTTCATGAATTTCTACCTGTTCTAACTCTGCCGCAAGTTTTTCTCCTGCCGGCAGTAACATGGCTGAATGAAACGGGCCACTGACATTCAGTGGTGTGCACCGTTTCGCACCTGCTTCTTTTAAGGCTGCTGCTGCCGCATCTACCGCCTGCTGCTCACCTGTGATTACAATCTGTCCCGGACAGTTGTAATTTGCAATAGATACGATTCCTTCGGTCTCCTCGCAGATTTTTTCGATAACTGCGGTATCTGCGCCAAGCACTGCTGTCATCGCTCCGCCTGTCGGAACCGCTTCCTGCATGTATTCTCCACGTTTTGCAACTACGCGGAATGCATCTTCCGGTGTCATCACCCCGGATGCAACCAAAGCTGCGTACTCACCAAGGCTTAAACCCGCATTTACCACAGATTCCAGTCCTTTTTCACGCAGCACACTCCAGATGGCAAGCTCATCTGCAAGCATTGCAATCTGGGTGTATTTTGTGATATTGATATTTTCATTTTCTTCGAAAAGAAGCTCCTTCATAGGAATACCGCTTACTTTTTCTGCCAGATCGATCATTTCTTTTGCACATGGGAAAGTCTCATAAAAATCTTTTCCCATGCC
>CAKRKO010000107.1 GCA_934358495.1 uncultured Eubacterium sp.
CCGATCACACCAAGTACCTCATTCTCGCCAAGTTCAAAATTGATACTTTTTAATACATGGTTGCTTCCGAATGAGATTCCTAGGTCTTTTACCGTTAAGATTGCACTCAAAACCCTATACCTCCCTGTCAAATTTCTCTTGAGAGAAGAATAACCGTCAGAAAGCACATTACATTTCCGACGGTTACCTCCTTTTATCTAATCAGGACTCTTCCTGATCGTGTTCCGTTACATTACTGAAGCTTACTTACTCCAGAATTCTGAGTTCAGATGTAACCGGGCAATCCGGAACCTGTGTATTTGCAATGATGTTCTGTGTCCATGTTCCGTCATCATTGTATGTCCACTGACCTGTTACAAGGTTCTGAACAGAGTAATGTTTTTCATTGTAGTTTACATTACCGATAATTGTATCGACATCAAGCTCGTCTGCTGCTGCACAAAGTTTCTTTGCATCCAGGGATCCTGCATTTTTCAGTACATTATAAAGAATCTCTACGTTCGCGTAATCATAACCTGCGGTAGCCGGTGCATATTTGTCGCCTGTCAGCTCCATCCATTTATCACCGATTTCTTTACATGTCTGGCCTGAGATGGAAGATGTATATGGATGATCCGGTGTCCACCAAACCTCGGAGCAAAGTCCGTCTGCCAAGCCGTTCGCACCTGCGGAATCAACGTCCTCTTTGAACAGGGTAGCTTTTGCTACAGTACAAACCTTCGGCATATATCCGGAAGATTTCAGCTGTGAATAGAATGTACCAAAGTCAGATGTAAGCATAACGCCGACAACTGCGTCACAGCCCTCTTTTTTCAGGTTGTTGATGATGGATGTATAATCTGTTGCGCCAGATGTGTAAGCACCCGGATCATAAGCTTCGTAACCGTTGGAGTTTGCAAAATCAGAAATTGCGTTGATCATTGTCTGACCTTCTGTATCTGTTGCATGCATTACACCAACTTTGCCGCCTGCGATGCCTGCTGCATCCCATGCATCCTTGAAGCAGGAAAGTTCGTTCTCTGTATTGAATCCTGCATGATAGCTGTATTTGTAATCAGAGGTTGCCCATGCCTCATCCGGTGTATCAACGGATAAACATACGACGCCTGCTCTCTCACAAGCTGCTGCAACCGGAACAGTTGTATCTGCTGTATGAGATGTAATCATGATATCAATATTTTTGCTGGAAATCAGGTTATTTGCTGCCTCAGATGCTTTTGTTGCATTTGACTCAGAATCGGCAACTACCAGTTCTAATTTCTTTGCAGATCCGTCCACTTCAATTCCACCTGCTTCATTGATCTGATCCAGTGCGTACTGTGTCATTTCCTGTGTACCTGCACCAAATGCTGCAAGTGCTCCAGTCTCCGGAATAACAATACCAACTTTGATCGTATCTCCTGATGAGCCTTTGGATGCACTGCCGCCGTCACCGGAACCCCCGTCCCCGCTGCCACATGCCGCTAATGATCCGATCATCATTACAGACATTACAACTGCTGCAAGTCTTGCTAATCTCTTTTTCATGTTTTTTACCCTCCTCTAAAAGAACTCTCTAGTATCCTTTCGGTGTCTACATTGTATCTGATTTTTGCACAAAAAAAAATCCGAAAAAATTCAGATTTTATTGAATTTATTCGGATTTCTAAAATAAATATTAAATTTTTTCATATTCAGTTTTTATTTTGCACAAGCAAAAGTGTTTTTCTTTTGTTTTACCGAGCAATTTTCACACATTCTTGTGCTTCTTTTATAAATTCCTGTGCATTCAGTTCCCCGGCAAACAATTTCTTTGTCAGATTCTGCCAACTGTCCCCGGTTTCCTGTGGAAGCTGCGAATACCAGTCCGGGGTGATCTTCTCCGCAGATGCAATCATCTCATTCAGATCCGATACCGGTTTTGCCACATCACCGGTTTCCGGATAGGTAATATCCATCAGATTCTGATACCCGTATTCCGTCACATTTGTCTCATTCACCTGCTTTGCAAACTCCAGACAGATCGATGCCGCGTCTTCCTTATACTCTGATTTGGCATTGATACAAATTCCCGGCGTCAGAGAATGATTTGTATCCATCAGATACTGGCTGTACGTCTCATCGTATGCATCTGCACAGGAAGGAAACTGTCCCACAAGGAATCCTTTTTCTCCCATATTGTGAATCAGATGATAAATGATGGTGGACTGATGCGGAAACAGCACTGCTTCTTTATTAATAAAATCACGGACAGCTTCTGCATCCCCTTTTTCCATATAATTCTCCGGAAAGGCGCGATTTTGTACCAGCCACTCCACTTTCTGTGCCGCCTCAAGGAATACCGGCGCAGAAAAATCTATAGTTCCATTCTGCCATTTTTCATATGCATATGGATTGATCCGATTCACGATCATGCCATACAGCATTTCCCCGAGATAGCTGTCCTTTTCTCCCAATTCCAATGCTGCATAAGAAGTATCATGTTCTTCATTATATGCTGTCACCTGTGTCACCAGTGCCTCCAATTCTTCCCAGGTCTCCGGAATCTGCTTGATCTCCAGTTCTGCCATCAGTTTCTGATTACCATAAACCACCTCATACCCATCAGATAGACACGGGATGATATAATGCACACCATCTTTATAAGGCTGAATGTATTCTTCCTTGAAAGGTACCCTGCTGATATAATCATCCACTGGCATGCACTCCCCCGCATCAAACAGATAATCCGGATAAGAACCTCCCCAAACCAGAAAAATATCCGGCAGTTCATTGCACACAAGTGCGACTTTCAGTTTATCTTTCAACTGTTCTGTCGAATAGGTCTTCACGTTAATCTCGTATCCATACTGCTCTGCCAGTGTATCCCACAGAAACACATAATACGCTCCCGGCACATTTTTATCAAAAAATGTCCAGACCTCAAGTTCTCCCTTCGCCGGATCCTGTTTCGGACCATTTGTCGTCTGGGTGCATCCTGCCAGAAGTCCCAGCAAAAGTACAGCAGTCAGCAATGCCGCCATCACTCTGTATCGTAAATTTCTCATTCTCATTTCCTCTGTTTTCCTTTTATGCTATCTGCTCATTTTCGCGCCAGTCTCCTGTTTTATTTTACAAAAAAACTGTCGTATTGTAAAATGAATCTATATAATTCTTACATACAAAGGAGAAATTATGAAAAAAAAGCACAACGGAAAACATTTTCCATTCTTTCATATATTTAACAGACTGTCCGATTCTGTCAGTTTTACGCAACGGCTGTTTCTGTCATTTATTTTTATCGCGATTCCTGTGATGGCAACCCTGTTTATCGGATCGTTTTTCTTTCTGCAGACAAGTACCCATCAGTCCATTGAACAGACCCAGGCCATTGAGGTTCAGAAACTGAACACCCAGCTGCTTGCCATTGTCAACGATGTGGAAAACGTCTCCCGGGAGATGGTCTACAATTCGGATGTTCAGGAATTTATGCAGGATGCAGCCGCCGGGGATCCTTACCCGGAAGACCACAAAACCGCCTACTACGTCAACGGATTCATTGCAAACCGTGACTACATCAACAGCATTGTACTAACCGGTATGAATCACACACTTTTTTCCACGGAGCTCGCCTACACAAATGTCTCTTCTTTTCAGAACATTCAGGGAAAATGGTGGTTTCCTTCTCTGGAAGAAACTGCAGACTCCTATCAGTGGTATCCTTATGCCCTTCTGGATACCAAAACATATCAGTCTCAGGAAAATAATGAAATTCCAAATCAGATCAACACTCTGATGTTGACCCGACCGGTTTTCAGCGTGGCGGACTATCGGACGCAACTCGGATATCTGATGATCTATCTGGATGATGAATATATCCAAAATCTGTGGCGCCAGATTTCCTTCGGAGACACTACAAACGTCTTTCTGATGGACACGGATAATAACATTATTATTTCCAATGTAAGCATGAAAGATTACTCCGGCATTTTACAGGAACATCTGATTCCGGACGAAAGCGAGATCATTTCCTGGGAAAACGAAAATTACGTCGTTACCTGCAGCAGTCTGAACCACAACCGCTGGAAACTGTGCATGATCACGCCATACAGCGAAGTCAACCACAATGCCTCCGTTCTTATGGGCGAGCTGGTACTGATGATCGCCGTGATCATCCTGATCCTGTTTCTCATGTCCCGCTACAGTGCCAACAATATGGCCCGTCCGGTCATCAGTCTGTCAAAACTGATGGACACCTACCACGGTTATGATGATAAAACCATTGACGAGCATCAGATTTCCATCTACAAAGCCCGTACAGATGAGATTGGTCAGATGTACCGTTCCTATGAGCAGTTAGAAGACCGTCTGAATACGCTGATCCAGGAAAATTATGTAAAAAACATCGAAAAAAAAGATGCTGAACTTGCTCTGCTACAAAGCCAGATCAACCCGCATTTTCTATATAATACGTTGGATTCTATTAACTGGATTGCCCTGACAAACGGTCAGGATGAAATCAGCGAGATGATCACGGCTCTTTCTGATACCTTCCGTCTGAGCCTGATGAAAAACAACAGTCCTTTCACGGAACTGAATCAGGAAATCCGCTATATCCAAAGCTATCTGGTTTTGCAAAAATTCCGTTATGAAGACCGGCTCACCTATGACTTTGATCTACCTGAACCGCTCCCTCATATTTTTATTCCGCGGTTTATCCTGCAGCCGATCATTGAAAATGCCCTGAAACATGGTATCGGTCAGTTAGAACGTGGTGGGCGACTGAAAATTTCTATTTCCATCGATGATTACACACGTATCAACATTCTCAATGATGGCACAAACATTAACCTGGTGAAGATGCAGCGGCTCCTTGCCTTTGATCCAAATGACCAGACATTGCTGAATTTTGAAAACGAAGGCTACGGTGTTCAGAATATCAACCGCAGGATCAAGCTGATCTGTGGCACTGATTATGGTCTTACCTACACAAAAACCGACAGTCAGACGGTTTGTACCATCCTCCTGCCGGTTCGCACCAGTGGTGTATAATGTTGATGTTAATTCAAGTCGAACATATGTGAGACTTGGTGCGTGATTCTGGTCAGCGTAAGCTGACATCTTCTTCTCAGAATCGCTGCACATTCCCGCGGAGCGTTAATCTCAGTTGGAAGTGAAACTCCAACTGGGATTAATTTTTCTTTCGATAACTGGAGAGTGTCTTTCCGGTATGTTTCTTGAAAATCTGTGAAAAATATGCATAGTCGTTATAACCGACAGCACTGGATACTTCATACATTTTCATATCCGTACCGGTCAGATACTCTTTTGCTTTCTCAATTCTTAGATTTGTCACATAGTTGATAAAGGTCACACCTAATTCTTTTTTAAAAATATCACACAGATAATTTTTGCTGATATTGATATTTTCTGCCACATCCAGCAACGAAATATTCTCATGGAAATGTTCATTGATATAATCCAAAGCTGCACGGATCATCTTGGACGGTGCTGCCACCTCCTGGGCCGCGATCTGTTCTGCCACAGTCAGAAGCTTCTGTTCCACCAGATTTTTCTGAATCTCCATGGACGGATATTCCAGCTTCAGCACACGCAAATCCAGTTCCCGCTGTGAAACAATGTGTTGATCCAGCTTAAATTTAAACTGCAGCTGATAAACACGCAGTAAAATCAGAAATGTGACACTGCAGCTGTAATCCAGTAACAGAATCGGTATCTTATCCTGTGGCAATTCAAAAATCTTATGCAAAACCACTGATAATCCGTCCATCTCTCCAGTGGTGATCATATGAAACAGTGTCTCAATTTCCTCATACGGCATATGGATATTAATCTCATCTGTCTTGATCGGGTTTGCCTCAGAATGTTCATCAATATTTGCTTTCTGCATAAAGATCCGTCGAATGCAATCATTTCTTGCCTGAAACAATTCCCGGATTCCATGATGCATATGGCTGATACCGCACACCAGCTGTATTCCCTGCCGGCGTTTCTCCTCAGCAAGTCGTCTGGCTTCCTGACGGATCATCTCATATTCTGTCGATTCAATATGATACACATAAAAATATAAACTCTCATCCGACAGAAAATCTTCCACCAAACCGAAATCAGAAAATTTTTCTTCACTATCCTGAATCAATTTACCAATCTCCGACATGTAATCTCCCTGCAGACAAACCTGATCAAAATCTACCTTGATCAGCATAAAATCCGTATCAAACACATCCATTGTGTGATGTTTCTGCAGCGTATGATACAGTTTTTCATCAAACATATTGTCTTCTACCAGAGATAAGAAAAAGCGATTTTTCAATTCTGTGTAGCTATTCTGCAAAAGTAATGCCATATCATCTGCCTGCTGCTTCTGAGATTTCTTTTCCTCCAGTTTTGCATGCATTGCATCCAGCATCTGCTGAAAATCATCTTTTTTGATCGGCTTCAACAGATAATCACTGACACCGATTTTTACTGCACTCTGGGCAAAAGCAAAATCTCCGTATCCGGACAAAATAACGATCTCACTTTCCGGTAGCAGTTTCTTTGCTTTTGTGGCAAAGTCCAGCCCATTCATCTGCGGCATTTTGATATCCGTGATCATCAGATCCGGCTGCAATTCCGGCAATACATCCAGCGCTTTTTGTGGATTCTGAAACACTCCTACCACCTGAAAACCGGATTTTTCCAGATCAAAGACTTTCTGAATTCCCCTTGTTACAATTTCTTCATCATCAAGTAATAATAATCGATACATAGCTTCCCCTGTATTCTCTCAAGAAAGTGTGCTAGCACACATCAAATGAAAAAATATGTAACAACTCAGACACAAAGGCGATTTTCCACAACATGTTCATTTGCAAATGCAAATTACATATTAAAAGAAAATCACCCTGTTTCCGAATCATTACATATATTTTTTCTTTGCCTTACTTAATTGTGTCAGAAACCATACGATTCCTATCACAAACACTGCCATTCCAATGGCTTTTGCAATCTGTATTTTCAGAAATGCCTCCACCGCCAGTTCGTATAACCCATAACCGGCGCAGATAAATCCGAAAATCATTGTCTTCGGTGCCATCAGTTCACAAAATTCTTTCGGCTGACGGATACGCACCAGGTCCTGCTGTGACACCAGCCACTGCGGCACCTGATGATCCTGTCGCATTTTCCGTGCAGTCGTAATGGAATAAATGCCATATACGATCAGAAT
>CAKRKO010000108.1 GCA_934358495.1 uncultured Eubacterium sp.
TTTTACTGCCATTTTTTCATTCCTCCTAGAATTAAAATGTATCCGGATCATCCGGTGGTTTATTTTTGGATGTCTCATCTGTTGTCTGTTCATTGATGACTCATCCAATCTGCTTATATTTTAACGAATATGACTGAGTTTTTCAATACTTTTCAACCGCTTATTTTAACTTTGTTAATTTTTTCACCATCTTGTTTCTTTTTTTCTCTTTTTTAAGCAATTTGTACAAGTTTTCCCAATAGTTATTTTTCAGTATTGATGTTTTATTCCAAGAAACTAATCTGCCTTTTATGCTATTTGCACAAAACTTTTCCCTTTTTTTAGAATTTTGATCATTTTTCCTATTCAAAATGCACGGATTGGATTGACAAAAATGTAGTGCTGTGTTTATCATAGTTTCATGAAACCGCGTAACTGCGCTGTTTGTGCTGGTTTATATTTTACATAATATACAATATAAGCCTTATGACTACTTTGAAAGGAGCTGTTTTTATGCTTTGGGATACACATATGCACACATATTTTTCAGGGGACAGTGATGCTGATCCGGCTGCCATGGTACACTCTGCTATCGCAAAAAATCTGGCTGGAATCTGCATTACGGATCACCTTGATTATGATTACCCGGATGAACCGGATTTATTCACGATTGATTTTGTACAATACAAAAAAGAAATCGGTCAGTTACAGGCTGATTTTTCAGATTCGATCAAAATCAATCATGGCATTGAACTTGGATTGCAGCCGCATCTGGCAAAAAAACATCACGACCTGCTGCAGGCAGAGGATTTTGATTTTGTAATCGGATCTTCCCATGTTATACATGGTATTGATCCTTACTACCCTGAGTATTACGAAGGACGCACAGAAGAGGCCGCTTACCGCGAATATTTTGAATCGATTCTGGAAAATATTGCGGCTTTTGATGAATTTGACGTTTACGGACATATTGATTATGTGGTTCGCTACGGCCCAAATAAGAATACTGATTATTCTTATGAAAAATTTAAAGATGTCATTGATGAGATTCTGAGACAGCTGATTGCACGGAGAAAAGGGATTGAATTAAACATGGCAGGTTTTAAATATGGACTGGGACACCCAAATCCTACGGAAGAGATTTTGCACCGTTACCGGGAACTTGGCGGAGAAATTATCACTGTTGGAGCCGATGGACATGCACCAGATCAGATTGCATGGGATTTCGAAAAAGTTCCGGGAATTTTGAAGGCTGCCGGATTTGATTATTTTACCGTCTTTACGAAACGGAAACCGGCATTTATTCCGGTTTGATATTGTTGCTAAAATTTAATATTTTAAGGAAAAACGGAAAAACTTTCCTCACTCACTAGACGTTCACTCCCCTCGTTTTGCTTCGGTTTTATCGCGCTCGTTCTCGACTCCTATAAAAGCTGGTCGCTTCCCACTCGCGCAAAACTCGCAAAACTCAGTCGTTCGCTTAATCGTTCGTCGAGAAAAGTTTCTCCGTTTTTCCATTCAAACTATAAAATTGCACGATTCTACTTAGATCTGTAATTCAAAATATCTCTACTACTGTTTTAACAAAACTAAGAAATCGGCAAATCCTTCTGCGACGAGCGGTTCAGTAAGTGACTGAGTTTTGCGAGTTTGGCGCGAGCGAGAGACGACCAGCTTTTATAGGAGTTGGAAGTGAGCGCGATAAAACCGAAGCAAAGCGAAGGTAACGAACGGTTAGCTGGCGCAGAAGGATTCACCGATTTCATATTTTTTCACAACCTTAATTTTAATTCACACAATTTAATTTTTACGGCACCCCGAAGAATCCCGTAGTTTTTTTACACATTGTTTCAGCACATCTACGGTATAGTCGAGTTCTTCGCGCGTATTATGAACACCAAGAGTAAAACGTATTGCTTCATATGCTTGACGTTCACTTTTCCCTATAGCAAGCTGCACATTGGATGCCTTCTGCATCCCCGCAGAACAGGCCGATGCGGAAGATGCACAGATTCCTTCCAGATCCAGCAGTGCAACCACTGCCGGTCCGTTTATTCCCGCAATGCTGATATTAATATTGTTTGGCAGTCGTTTCGTCAGCGAACCATTGAGGCAGCTTTCCGGAATCTCAGTTAAAATCCGGTCGATCAGGTATTTCTGCAGTTTTCTCTCGTAACGCATCTTTTTTTCTAAAATTTCTGCCGAGCAGTATGCTGCCTTTCCGATGCCGACAATCCCCGGCACGTTCTCGGTACCGGCCCTCATCTTTCGCTCCTGTCCACCGCCATGGATCATCGGTTGAAGTTTCAATCCTTTTCGGGCATATAAAAATCCTGTTCCTTTCGGACCGTTAAATTTATGCCCGCTGGCGGAAAGCAGGTCAATTCCTTCTTCTTTTACCCGAATCGGAATTTGACCGTAAGCCTGCACGGCATCGGTATGAAACAGCACCTTTCTTTGATGTGCGATTTCCGCAATCTTACTGATTGGTTGAATGCTCCCAATCTCATTATTGGCATACATCACAGAAATCAGAACAGTATCCTGGCAGATTGCCCGTTTCACGTGTTCCGGTGAAACCAGTCCATCTTTGTTTACCGGCAGATACGTCACACGGACACCGCTTTTTTCCAGATTTTTACATGTATTTAAAATTGCGTGGTGCTCAATAGCCGTCGTTATGATATGCGGTGCCATCTTCCCACTGCTGCCCACCGCAAACCTGAGCGCCCAGTTATCTGACTCCGTTCCACCGGAAGTAAAATAAATCGTTTCCGGCGCAACCTGCAGTGTATCTGCGATACATTTTCGTGACAAATCCATTGCACGTTTGCTCTCCTCCCCAAGTTCATAGCCGGATGAAGGATTTCCGTAATATCTGCTGTAATAAGGAATCATGGCATCCAGCACTTCCGGAAAAGGCTGTGTGGTAGCTGCATTATCCAGATAGACCAATCGTTTCATCGTCTTCTCCCTTACCTTCCGGTTCTGACCAATAACCCATTTGCATATGATATAAAAAAATCCAAGCTATATTTCTATGATTTTACATACTAATACGCTCAAAAATAAGCTCATTTCCGGTACACTGCTTCTGACGTTGACCGGAATTATAAGCAGGATCATCGGTTTTTATTATAAAATATTCCTTTCCCGCTCCATCGGTGCAGAAGGTCTCGGAATTTATCAGCTGATTTTTCCGGTATTTGCCCTGATCATCTCGATCTCTGCCGCCGGGATTCAGACTGCCCTTTCCCGTTATTGCGCCCAATGCGAAACCGACCGCGAGGCCCGTGCTTATCTGCTGGCTGGTCTGACTGGTTCCCTGTCTCTCTCTGGTTGTTGTATCCTGATTATTCAAACATATGCGCAACAGATTGGTCTGATCCTTTTGGAAGATGTTCGAACCGTCACTTTGCTGCGCCTTATGACCTGGTCTCTGCCCTTTGCCTGCATCCATGCCTGCATCAACGGCTATTATTATGGAAAAAAGAAGGCTGCCATTCCAGCGATCTCCCAGATTCTGGAACAGATTGTCCGGGTTACCGGCGTATGGATTCTTCTTGATATTCTGGCAGAGCAGAGGCTTACACCTACACCCAAAGTTGCTGTCTGTGGTATTTTATTCGGAGAACTGGCAGGCGCACTGTACTCTCTGACAGCCCTTTTCTTCTCTCAAACCAGAAAAAAGACGGTACAGAAAATCTCTGCGCCGTCTGCCTCTGTACGGATTTCAAAAATCACCGTTAATCTGTGCTCCATGGCAGTTCCTCTTACCTGCAACCGGATCCTGTTAAGCATCTGTCAAAGTGCGGAAGCAATTCTGATTCCGATGAAATTACGCGATTTTGGTTATACAAACAGTGATGCCTTAAGTGTTTATGGTATTTTGACCGGCATGGTTTTTTCCACCATTATGTTTCCCTGTGTGCTGAGCAATTCCCTCTCCGTTATGTTGCTGCCCACGATTTCTGAGGCCAACAGCCGCCATCGGCAGGATCTGGTAAAAAAAGCAGTCCGAAAGACTACGCAGCTTTGCATCATCCTCGGACTGTTATGTACGCTCGGTTTTCTGTTGTGCGGAAACTGGATTGGCATCCATCTGTTTCACAATGCTCTGGCCAGTATTTATGTACGAACGTTGAGCTGGATCTGTCCGTTTCTGTTTCTTGCCAGTACGCTGTGCAGCATCTTACATGGACTTGGAAAAGCTACTCTTACCATGTTGATCAATCTGCTTGGTGCCATCCTACGCATTGGTTTTATTTTTGTTGGTATTCCACGGGTTGGACTGTCTGCCTACCTGTGGGGAATGCTTGCCAGCCAGATTCTGATCTCCGTTCTCGCGCTTATCAGTCTCCGAAGGTTTCACCCAGGCGCTCCATCGCCTCAATGATCATACCGCGCGGGCTTGCGATATTAATCCGCATAAAGCCTGCGCCCTCCGGTCCGAACATAGAACCTTCGTTAAACCAGATTTTTGCGTCTTTTAAAATTCTGGCATTTAATGTCTCCGGCGAAAGACCATACTCCCGGAAATCCATCCAGAGCAGGTAGGTTCCCTCCGGCTCGATCAGATGAACCTTCGGCAGATGCTCTGCCAGATAATCTCGGATATATAGGATATTGCCCTGCAGATATACCAGTAATTCATCCAGCCACTGAGCGCCGTTCTCGTAAGCCGTCTGGCAGGATACCTGTCCGAACAGGTTTGCATCGGAATAAAATACTTTGTTCATCTCGGTCTGGAATGTTTTTCTTAATTTCGGATTCTGGATCATGATGTTGGAAAGTTGTAACTCTGCCAGGTTAAATGTTTTACTTGGTGCAGTGCAGATTACTGCGTTGTCTGCGTATTCGCTCAATGTACCAAAGCTGGTGTGATGATATCCATCATAAACAAAATCACAGTGAATCTCATCTACGATCATGATAACACCATGTTTTTTACAGATTTCAGCTGTTTTGCACAATTCTTCTTTTGTCCAAACGCGGGACACTGGATTGTGCGGGCTGCAGAGCAGGAATAGTTTTACATGCTCTTCTGTAATCTTACGCTCCATATCTTCGTAATCCATATGGTATTTTCCATTTTCCAGAACCAGCGGATTATTGACTAATTTACGTCCGTTTTCTTTTACCACATTTGTAAACGGGTGGTAAACCGGACGCTGGATCATGATACCCTCACCCTCTTTTGTGTAGGCACGAACCGCGGCTGCCAGTGCAAATACAACACCCGGGGTTGCAATCAGCCAGTCATTTTCAATCTGCCAGCCAAATCGTGTGGAAAACCAGTTTTTTAATGCATCATAATATCCCTCTCCCAGCATGGAATAGCCGTAAATACCACGGTCTGCCACTTCTTTTAAGCGTTCCTTTACTTCCGGAACAGTCTCAAAATCCATGTCCGCCACCCAAAGCGGTAAGGTACTCGCGTCCAGTTTTCGTTTTGTGATCATGTCCCATTTGTAGCAATCTGTGCCATAACGGTTTACCATTCTGTCAAAATCGTATTTCATATACCCTCCTCATTTCAACCCACAGACAATATTCTCACGAGGCCTGAAAAGCCGAATATCTTTCGGTTAAACTGAAAACGGAACAGACAAAATGTCTGCCCCGTATTACATTTCATTTAGTTCATTGCAAGTAATCTCATAGCGGTTATTCGCAATCCACTTCGTTACTTGCTCATAAAAAACAGTTCGCTTTGCTCACTATTTTTTATACTCGTGATAAGTACTCGCCTGTTCTTGTATCAATTTTGATAACATCGCCTTCATTTACGAATAACGGAACATATACAGTAGCACCAGTCTCAACTGTAGCAGGTTTTGTAGCGCCTGTAGCTGTATCGCCTTTGAAGCCTGGCTCTGTCTCTGTAATAACAAGCTCAACAAACATTGGCGGCTCAACTGCGAAGATATCTCCGTTGTGAGCAAGCATTGTAACCGCCTCATTCTCTTTAACGAATTTCAGCGCATCACCGATTGCATCTGTGCTCAGAGCGATCTGATCATATGTCTCTGTATCCATGAAGTAGTATAAATCACCGTCATTGTACAGATACTGTTTCTCAGATCTGTCAACATGTGCTGTCTCTACA
This sequence comes from uncultured Eubacterium sp., assembly GCA_934358495.1. Taxonomy (GTDB): domain Bacteria; phylum Bacillota; class Clostridia; order Lachnospirales; family Lachnospiraceae; genus Eubacterium_I. The sequence goes on from CAKRKO010000108.1 coordinate 6,089, forward strand.
TCCTCTGTCGGACGGAACGTTTTCTCTACAACACCACCGGTTTTAATATTTTTTAATCTTGTTCTGATAAAAGCTGCGCCTTTTCCAGGTTTAACGTGCTGGAAATCATCTACTCTGTATACATTGCCTTCCAGCTCGATTGTAACACCTTTTCCGATTACCTTTCCTGCGTTTGCCATTCAAAAATCCTCCTTGTATGTTAAGACTCTCTGTCTTTTCTTCTATTACCACAAACGAATGGTAATTATTACTTCTATCTATTCTATATGAAAAACCGTGATTTTTCAACCTTTTTATGGACTATTCCTCAATTTTATGAATCATATCGATTCTTGTCTGATGACGCCCACCCTGAAACTCGGCATTTAACCATGCATCAACGATTGCTTTTGCAGTCTCGCTTCCAACGATTCTTGCACCGAATGCAATGATATTTGCATTGTTGTGCTCTTTGACAAGACGTGCTGTGACAGGCTCAGAACAAACTGCCGCGCGAACGCCTTTTACTTTATTTGCTGCGATAGAGATACCAACGCCGGTTCCACAGATCAGCACACCTCCGTCTGCTTCACCTGCTGCTACCATACATCCGGCTTTCTTGCCGTACTCCGGATAATTACAGCTGTCATGTGTATCGGTTCCGATATTGATCACTTCGTGACCTTTCTCTTCCAGATATGCTTTGATCTCATTTTTCAACTCTACTGCTGCATGATCATTTCCAATTACAAGTTTCATTGTTCTTTCCTCCGTATTCCCCTGTTCTTCTTTTCAGAATCTGTATATGATGTAAAGTGGACATTCGCAATCCGCTTTCGCTACTTGCTCATGAACGCAGTCGCTTTGCTTATGTCAGTGGGAGCTTTTAACTCCCACTGACATAAGCATCCCCCCTACCCACCGCTTAGTGCTCTACGCACTTGAAGC
>CAKRKO010000109.1 GCA_934358495.1 uncultured Eubacterium sp.
CCGGATGACAACCCATTTATGGCAGGTGCGTTCCATGGTGTGACAGAAGCAGATGCTATCATTAACGTAGGTGTCAGCGGACCGGGTGTTGTAAAGACTGCACTGGAAAAAGTAAGAGGCGAGAGCTTCGAAGTACTTTGTGAGACAATCAAAAAGACAGCATTCAAGATTACCCGTGTGGGTCAGCTGGTAGCAAAAGAAGCTTCCAAAATGCTTGGTATTCCGTTTGGAATTATAGATCTGTCTCTGGCTCCGACACCGGCAGTTGGTGACAGTGTAGCGGAAATCCTTGAGGAGATCGGTCTGGAGTACGCCGGAGCACCGGGTACAACGGCAGCATTAGCTATGCTGAACGATCAGGTGAAAAAAGGTGGTATCATGGCATCTTCCTATGTCGGCGGATTAAGTGGTGCTTTTATCCCGGTCAGTGAAGATCAGGGAATGATCGATGCCGTAAAAGCAAATGCACTGACTTTAGAAAAATTAGAGGCGATGACCTGTGTATGCTCTGTAGGTCTGGATATGATCGCTATTCCTGGAGATACACCGGCTACAACAATTTCCGGTATTATTGCCGATGAGATGGCTATCGGTATGGTAAATCAGAAAACCACAGCAGTTCGTCTGATTCCGGTTATCGGAAAAGGTGTTGGCGAGATGGTAGAATTTGGTGGATTATTAGGTTATGCACCGATCATGCCGGTAAATCAGTATTCCTGCGCAAACTTTGTAAATCGTCAGGGACGTATTCCAGCTCCAATCCACAGCTTCAAAAATTAACCGTACAGTTCACTTGTCACATGTATCTATTATCCCCACAGTATAACCGGCTGTGGGGATTTTTTTAAAATGATAGATGTTGGGGTCAAAAGATGCCATACGAATTGTTTCGTACTTCGTACTCCCACAATTCTACCCAATATTTGCATATCGTGAAGCTGACGTTCCACTTTTATGCTCATATCGGGGCGGATCATTAAGCCATAAAACCACTCCTGTGCAAGCACATCGTGGTTTCAGACTTTTGACCCTGGCATCACAATATATTAATAATTCTAATAAAAATAAGTAAATAAATTAATGGCATTAATAAGAATCGGTGGTTGTAAAAATATATTTGGCATGTTACACTTTGGATAGATGAGAAAAATTTACAGAAATATCTGTTTTTTCAAGGTAACATCCGAAAAAATAATCTGTGAATAGCTCCATGACAATGAAACATGACAAGGGGTACCACACGAAGGAGGACATGATATGGAAATGCGTTCTATTGCAAAGCAGTTACAGGAGAATTCTTACCCGGGAAGAGGCATTATTATCGGCAGAACATCCGATGGAAGTAAAGCCGTTACCGCGTACTTTATCATGGGAAGAAGTGAAAACAGCAGAAACCGTGTATTTGTAGAGGATGGTGAAGGCATCCGCACACAGGCATACGATCCGTCTAAATTGGAAGATCCGAGTCTTATTATCTACGCACCGGTTCGTGTATTGGGAAATAAAACAATTGTAACAAACGGAGATCAGACAGATACCATTTATGATCAGATGGATCGCCAGATGACATTTGAGCAGTCTTTACGCTGCCGTGAGTTTGAGCCGGACGGTCCGAACTACACACCGCGTATTTCCGGTATCATGCATGTGGAAAACGGAAAATTCAGTTATGCAATGTCTATTTTAAAGAGTAATAATGGCAATCCGGATGGATGTAACCGTTATACATTCGCTTATGAGACACCGGCTGCAGGTGAGGCACGTTTCATCCATACTTATATGAACGATGGAAATCCGCTTCCAAGCTTTGAAGGAGAGCCGGAGCTGGTAGATGTTGTGGATGATATTGATGAGTATACCAAACTTTTATGGGAGAGTTTAAACGCAGATAATAAAGTTTCCCTGTTTGTACGTTATATCAACATCGCAGACGGTACTTATGAGACACGTATCGTAAACAAACATCAGGATTAATTTTTATCGACATTATTTTTTGTTGATATAAAAACACGGCAAGTCATGCAGATATTTGATAAAAACGTTTGTGTGAACACATAGTTATCGGAGGAATCAGAATGAACGAATTAGAGTTAAAATATGGCTGTAACCCAAATCAGAAACCATCCCGTATTTATATGGAGAACGGTGCAGATCTGCCAATCAAAGTATTAAACGGAAAACCTGGATACATCAACTTCCTGGATGCTTTCAACGGCTGGCAGTTAGTACGTGAGCTGAAAGCAGCAACCGGACTTCCGGCAGCAACATCTTTCAAACACGTATCTCCGGCTGGCGCAGCAGTAGGACTTCCTTTGACAGAGACCGAGAGCAAAATCTACTGGGTAGATGATCTTGGTGAACTTTCTCCGTTGGCAAGTGCTTATGCAAGAGCCAGAGGTGCAGACCGTATGTCTTCTTTCGGTGATTTCATTTCTCTGTCTGATGTTTGCGACGCAAGTACAGCAAAAATCATCAAACGTGAAGTTTCCGACGGTGTGATCGCTCCAGGTTATGAGCCGGAAGCTCTGGAAATCCTGAAAGCAAAAAAAGGTGGTAAATATAATGTTATCGAAATCGATCCGAACTACGTTCCGGACCCGATTGAGCACAAACAGGTATTTGGTGTGACTTTTGAGCAGGGAAGAAATGAGCTGAAAATCGACCGCGATTTCCTTGGAAATATTGTGACAGAGAATAAAGAAATTCCGGATTCCGCAAAAATCGATCTGATCATTTCTCTGATCACACTGAAATATACACAGTCCAATTCCGTATGTTATGCAAAAGGTGGTCAGGCGATCGGAATCGGTGCAGGACAGCAGTCCAGAATCCATTGTACACGTCTGGCAGGACAGAAAGCAGATAACTGGTTCCTTCGTCAGGCTCCGCAGGTATTAAATCTTCAGTTTGTAGATGGAATCAAACGTGCAGACCGTGACAATGCGATCGACCTTTACATCGGAGATGAGTACATGGATGTGCTTGCAGATGGCGCATGGGAGAATATTTTTAAAGTGAAACCGCCTGTATTTACAGCAGAGGAGAAACGTGCATGGCTGGATAAAAACACAGATGTTGCACTGGGATCTGATGCATTCTTCCCATTTGGCGACAATATTGAGCGTGCACACAAGAGCGGCGTAAAATATGTGGCTGAGCCGGGCGGATCCATTCGTGATGATCATGTCATCGATACATGCAACAAGTACAATATGGCAATGTGCTTTACAGGTATCCGTCTGTTCCATCACTAAATCGGTGAGGCAATTTTTTGACAGAGAAAAAATAGAATAAAAATGAAACATCCGGCAGAGATCAGATGAATGAAAAGTGCATCTGGAAAATCTGTCGGATGTTTTTATTTGATAGGATTAGGGTGTCAAGACACCCAAACCCTATCAAATAAAAGCACTTCGTGCAAACGATGCGCACTCGCACGAGAAGAAATTATTGCTTCGCAAGCGTGCTCGGCGCGGGCAAGAAAGATGTGCTATTGATAATTGCAAGCGTGTAACTGTGCGATAGCACATTTTCTTGTGTTATAAGTTATTCCTGTTCAATTGTAAAATGAATACGCAAGTGCTTCTGTCTGGTTTCATCAATGAGATTCTGATTTCGATAGATACTCAACAAAATACCAACAAATATATAGGATATGATCGTGACGCTGCCACCATAGGAAAATAGTGGGAGAAATCCGTATGTCATTGGAATGAAACCAAGGTTCATAAGAAAATATTTGAAAACTTCTACGGTCAAAACCAGACTGCATCCTAGTCCGATAATCATACCTAGTTGATTTTTCTGGTTTAAAGCCAGATAAAACAGACGAACACAAAATACGATAAATAAAACAGCAAGAATACAGGCTGGAATGATACCATATCGTGATGTTACATTTACGACCATGTAATCACTGATCAGGGAATTCAGATCCATGATTAAAGTCGTACTGTGCCCAAACAAAGCACTTCTTGTCATTGCTTCATGTACCATAGACTGATTTGCATTTTCAACGGAAAACGGATAGATCCAGTTGGAAATGCGGGCAGAAACATACGGTGGGAACAGATTTTGAAATTTGTACGGTACCAGTAAGGAAAGTGTCGGAATGCCAACTACGCAACTCCAGAGTATTGGTAAAACGATTCTTTTGTGAACCAGATACCAATTGTTACAAATTACCACAGTAACGAGTACGGCACTTATAAATACAAGAACCAGTTTATAAGATGCAAAGAACCATTGGTAACGCATTAGCAGGATAGATGCAAGCATAAATCCAACAGGAATCAGCAGATGATACCAGCTTCGTTTTCGAAATTTGTACAGTAATCCGCAAAAAATGGGGATACTGAGCAGATAAGGAATTGTTATCGCATTGGAAAAGAGGCGTACAAATTGCATATCCTGCAAGATAAGAAATACAAGATAAAGGATGGCCAGTATACCAGAGTGTTGAAAAATCCGACTGTAATCTGTTTTACAGATAAAAAGCATGATTCCAAATCCGATCATCAGATAAATAATCTGTTTTCTTAACAGTGAAATAGTTGTAAAATCCGAAGTTCCCTTGCATATCATTCCAATCGTAAACACTCCAAGCACGGAGATCATGGCTGTCAGAATAACCATACTCCAGGACATTTTCGGTTTGTGAACGGCATCCAGTGACACACCTGTTTCCACTGGATCACCCATATCCAGCACAGCTCTGCGTTCCGCATCATAAGCCGTCAGTCCCTGAGTGCGGTAGGCCTCTTCCTGATCTTCAATGTGAGAGGTAATCTCATGCGCTACCAATTCTTTTGCACGTTTGTTTCGAATCTGCTCCAGCAGCAGTTCCATATATCGTTTTTTGCTCATATCTAGCCCTCCATCTGTGGTTTCAATGCTGGAAAGATGGTATTTCGATCAGCTGTCAGGATATTGGCAACAGCCGAAGAATATTCTTTCCATTCTTCTTTTTTCTGAGAGAAAAAATTTTTTCCATTTTTTGTCAGTGAATAATATTTTCGTGTTTTCTGACCGATGGAATCTTCGTAAGAAGAAACATAGCCTTTTTCTTCCAGAGAGTGAAGCAGCGGGTAAAGAGTGCCTGCCTTCAACTGAAATACATTCTGGGATTTTTCCTGTAATGTTTCAATCATTTCGTAACCGTACATGTCTTTTTCTTCCAAAAGCCGTAAAATCAGCATTGTAGTGCTTCCGGAAATCAGACTTTTGTCTACTGCCATAAGTGAATCCTCCTTTGAACTAAATGAACCTGGTGTAAAGCGGACATAAGCATCCCCCTTACCCACCGCTTAGTGCTCTACGTACTCGAAGCGGGGGAATGCTTATTCTGCGTTCAAACTTTACTATATAGATTATCTATATATAATATATATCGAACATCTATATATGTCAAGATAAGAATGGAATGAAAAAAGATAATATGTTACAATGGGGGAAACATTAGTCTAAGAAAAAAGAGGGATAGCGTGGGGAACGATATTTATGAAAGTGGCAAACTATGCAGATATGGCAAAATACCGGGATTGGAAAAACCAGTTTCACGCATGATCTTTGGCACAGCCATCGGTCCGATGATAGAAGGAAAAAATGCAGATGAGCTATTAGATGCAGCGTTGGCAAAAGGAATCAATACATTTGATACAGCCAGAGGTTATGGACGGGCAGAAGAATCACTTGGCGGCTGGATGAAGCGACGCGACAATCGTGAACAGGTAGTGGTGATCAGTAAATGTGGGAATTGTGATTCAGACGGTTCTGTGTGCGTAAATCGAAAGGTGATCGAGACAGAATTGGTTGAGAGCTTACAGGCATTACAGACAGACTACATCGACATCTATCTTTTACATCGTGATGATCCAAAGACACCAGTCAGTGAGATGATTGATACATTAAATAAACTGCAAAAAACTGGAAAAATCAAGGTGTTTGGAGTATCAAACTGGACACATGAGAGAATTGAAGAAGCAAATCGTTATGCAAAAGAGCATCAGCTTCAAGGATTTTCTGTTTCCAGTCCTCATTTTGGACTGGCAGAGCAGGTGGTTGATCCATGGGGAGGTGATTGTGTAACTTTGACTGGAAAACAGAATGATAGTGCCCGCAAATGGTATCGGGACAATCAGATGCCGGTCATTGCCTATTCCAGCCTGGCGCGGGGGTTAATGGCAGGAAAGATTGCGAGCAGTCAGGAAGCACAGGCAGCAGAAATCCTGGATCCATTTTGCGTAAAGGGATATGTCTGCCATGATAATTTTGAACGTCTGGCACGTTGTGAAGAATTGGCGCAGAAAAAAGGATGTACCGTGTCACAGATTGCCCTTGCCTGGATGTTCCGGCAGAATTTGAATATGTATGTGCTTGTGAGTACAACAAAGGCATTCAGATTGGAAGAAAATCTGTGTGCATTTACAGTGGAATTATCTGAGCAGGAAAACCGTTATCTAAACCTGCAGGAAGAATAATAGAGACATTGATCAAGATAAACGATAGGAATAAGCTGCCTTTTTGCTGCTAACTAAGCAGAAAGAATACAGAAGATATTTTTAAAGTAGGGAGAAAAACTATGACACAGTGCAAGGAGATAGCAAAACAGTTAAAGAAAATGTTGTCTATATATTCAATAGAGGAAAAAGAA
>CAKRKO010000110.1 GCA_934358495.1 uncultured Eubacterium sp.
AGGAAATGACATGAACGTTTATACTACTGACAAGATCCGCAACGTGGTTTTACTGGGACATGGGGGTTCCGGAAAGACAACAATGGTTGAAGCAATGGCTTATCTGTCCGGAATTACCAATCGTATGGGTAATGTTACAGATGGCAATACCATCAGTGATTACGATAAAGAAGAAATCAAACGTGGTTTTTCCATCAGCACTTCTGTAGTCCCAATCGAGTGGAGAGAGACAAAGATCAACCTGCTGGATACACCTGGATTTTTCGATTTTGTCGGTGAAGTAGAAGAAGCTGCTGCTGCAGCTGATGCGGCAATTATTGTGGTAAATGGTAAAGCCGGCGTAGAAGTCGGTACACAGAAAGCATGGGAGATTTGCGAGAAATATAATCTTCCACGTATGATCTGGGTTACAAATATGGACGATGATAACGCAAGTTTCCGTCAGGTAGTCGTAGACTTGCAGGAATTATACGGAAAGAAGATAGCTCCGTTACATTTACCAATCCGTGAAAACGGACAGTTTGTTGGCTATGTCAATGTCATTCAGATGAAAGCAAAACGCTGGAAAGAGGACGGAACTGTTGATAAGACAGATGTTCCGGATTATTCTTTTGAAAACCTTGAGATCTGTCGTGAAGCATTATTAGAGTCCGTTGCAGAGACAAGCGAAGAATATATGGATCGTTATTTCTCTGGTGACACATTCTCCGAGAATGAGATTCGTCAGGTTTTACATACCAACGTATGCGATGGCAGTATGGTTCCGATTTCCATGGCTTCCGGTACAATGGCAAAAGGTATCTACACCTTACTGGATGATATTGTAAAATATTTGCCAAGTCCGGAGAAAAAACAGTGCAAAGCTATCAATATGAAAACAAACGAAGTATACGATGCAGATTTTAACTTTGCAAAAGCAAAGAGTGCATATATTTTCAAAACCATCGTGGATCCGTTTATCGGAAAATACTCTCTGATCAAAGTGACATCTGGTGTTATCAAGACAGATGATGTGATGTACAACGAAGAGCACGGTATGGATGACAAAATCGGTAAATTATATGTACTGCGCGGAAACAAACCGGAAGAAGTACCGGAGCTGCATGCCGGCGACATCGGAGCGCTTGCAAAATTAAATAAAGTTGTGACAACCGATACTCTGTCCACGAAGGCAACACCGCTTACCTTTATCAAGACAGCAGTATCCAAACCATATACATACATGAGCTACAAACCGGTAAACAAAGCCGATGTGGATAAAGTTTCTCAGGCATTACAGAAAATGATGCAGGAAGACCTGACACTGAAAGTTGTCAACGACAGTGAGAATCATCAGTCTCTGCTGTATGCTATCGGTGATCAGCAGCTGGATGTAGTGGTAAGCAAATTAAAAGAGAAATACAAAGTAGAGATTGCATTAGAACAGCCGAAGGTTGCATTCCGTGAGACTATCCGCAAGAAAGCAGATGTCGAGTACAAATACAAAAAACAGTCCGGCGGACATGGACAGTATGGTCACGTTAAGATGACATTTGAACCATCCGGCAATCTGGAAGAAGCATATGAATTTGATCAGATCGTAGTTGGTGGTGCTGTTCCGAAAAACTACTTCCCGGCTGTAGAAAAAGGTATTCAGGAATCCGTAGAGCGCGGACCATTGGCTGGTTATCCGGTAGTGGGGGTAAAAGCCGTATTATACGATGGATCCTACCATCCGGTAGATTCCTCTGAGATGGCGTTCAAGACCGCAGCAATCCAGGCATTCAAAAAAGGATTTATGGATGCTTCACCGATTCTTTTAGAGCCAATCGCTTCAGTAAAAGTATTGGTACCGGACAAATATACCGGTGATATTATGGGAGATTTAAATAAACGCCGTGGCCGTGTACTTGGAATGAACCCGGTAGATGGTGGCAAACAGGAAATCATCGCGGATGTGCCGATGTCCTCACTGTTTGGTTACAATACCGATCTTCGTTCCATGACCGGCGGCAGCGGAACTTATGAGTATGAGTTCGCACGTTATGAGCAGGCTCCGTCTGATGTGCAGGAGAAAGAGGTGGCTGCGAGAGTAGAAGCGTAAAATTTAATGTATGAGAAAAAAGGAAACATTTGCCTTGTCAGCTAACAATCGCTTGCCAAGGAAAATGTTCCTTTTTTTTCATTTCAGTAATGTAAATTTTACGGGATACAGCTAACAATCGCTTGCTGAGGAAAACTCTTCCGATTTCTCTATTTCAGTAGTGAAAAAGGTATTCGAAACCTTGACAAATGCAGTGGTTGTGTTAAAATTTCTACAGACTATGTCCATGAAAGAGGACAATCTGTTAGGAGGAATGAAAATGGCTGTACCGTACAATCACAGAGAGATTGAACAGAAATGGCGCAAAATCTGGGAAGAACACCCGGTTAATGTAAATGATGGTAAGAAACCGAAATACTACTGTCTGGATATGTTTCCGTATCCGTCAGGAAACGGTCTGCATGTCGGACACTGGAGAGGATACGTTATCTCCGATGTCTGGAGCAGATATAAAATGCTCAATGGATATTATCTGATTCATCCGATGGGATGGGATGCATTCGGACTTCCGGCTGAGAACTACGCAATCAAGATGGGCGTACATCCGGAGAAATCCACAGCAGAGAATATTGCAAATATCAAACGTCAGATCAAAGAAATCGCTGCTGTTTATGACTGGGATATGGAAGTAAACACAACCGATCCGAATTTTTATAAATGGACACAGTGGATTTTTGTGAAAATGTTCAAAGCAGGTCTTGCTTATCAGAAAGAGATGCCGATCAACTGGTGTCCGTCCTGTAAGACAGGTCTTGCAAACGAGGAAGTTGTAAATGGTAAATGTGAGCGTTGTGGCGCTGATGTTACCAAGAAAAACCTGAATCAGTGGATGTTAAAGATCACAGCATACGCTGATCGTCTGTTAGATGATCTTGACAAACTTGACTGGCCGGAGAAAGTTAAAAAGATGCAGACGGACTGGATCGGAAAGAGCCACGGTGCAGAAGTTAACTTTAAGGTTGAGAATACAGACAAAGAGATTACTGTATACACCACAAGACCAGATACGTTACATGGTGCTACTTTCCTTGTTCTGGCTCCGGAGCATGCAATGGCGAAAGAACTTGCAAACGATGAGACAAGAGCAGCAGTAGAAGATTATATTTACCAGTCTTCTCTGAAATCTTCTGTAGACCGTCTGCAGGACAAAGAGAAAACAGGTGTATTTACCGGAAGTTATGCGATCAATCCGATCAACGGTGCAAAAGTACCGATCTGGCTGTCTGATTATGTATTAGCTGACTACGGTACAGGTGCGATCATGTGTGTACCGGCTCATGATGACCGTGACTTCGAGTTTGCAACCAAATTCAATATCCCGATTATTCAGGTTATCGCAAAAGATGGCAAAGAGATCGAGAATATGACAGAGGCCTATACCGAAGCAAAAGGAACTATGATCAACTCCGGTGAGTGGAACGGAATGGAATCTTCTGTACTGAAGAAAGAAGCTCCGCACATCATCGAGGAGAAAGGTATTGGTAAAGCTACCACAAACTACAAACTGAGAGACTGGGTATTCTCCCGTCAGCGTTACTGGGGTGAGCCGATTCCAATCGTTCATTGCCCGGATTGTGGACCTGTTCCGGTTCCGGAAGAAGAACTTCCGCTGTTGTTACCGGAGGTTGAGTCTTATCAGCCGACAGGTACCGGTGAATCTCCGCTGGCAGACATCACAGACTGGGTAAACACAACCTGTCCGTGCTGTGGAAAACCTGCAAAACGTGAGACAAATACTATGCCGCAGTGGGCAGGATCTTCCTGGTATTTCCTTCGTTATGTAGATAACAAAAACGATAAAGAACTGGTTTCCAGAGAAAAAGCAGACAAATATCTTCCGGTTGATATGTACATCGGTGGTGTTGAGCATGCAGTACTGCATCTGCTTTACTCGAGATTCTATACAAAATTCCTGTGTGACATCGGTGTGATCGACTTTGACGAGCCGTTCCACAAACTGTTCAATCAGGGTATGATTACCGGTAAAAACGGTATCAAGATGAGTAAATCCAAAGGAAACGTTATCTCACCGGATGATCTGGTGCGTGATTACGGCTGTGATTCCCTGAGACTTTACGAACTGTTTGTTGGACCACCAGAACTGGATTCTGAGTGGGATGATAGAGGAATCGATGGTGTATACCGTTTTATCACACGTTTCTGGAAACTTGTACTGGATAGCAAAGATGCTGATGTCAAAGAGACAAAAGAATTGGTCAAAGTTCGCAACAAACTGGTTTACGACATTACCACACGTCTGGAGAGTTTCAGTCTGAATACCGTTATTTCCGGATTCATGGAGTACAATAACAAACTTATCGATATGGCAAAAAAAGGCGGCGTAGATAAAAAGACATTAGAAACATTTGTTGTTCTGATGGCACCGTTTGCGCCACATATCAGCGAGGAACTGTGGAGCCAGCTTGGTCACGAGGATTCTGTATTCCATGAGACATGGCCGACTTACGATGAGAATGCCATGAAAGATGACGAGAAAGAACTTGCTGTTCAGATCAACGGAAAGACAAAATGCGTTGTTACACTTCCGGCTGATGTCAGCAAAGAAGATGCCATCGCAGCAGGTAAGGCAGCACTTGGTGATAAACTGACAGGAAACGTGATTAAAGAGATTTATGTTCCGGGCAGAATCATTAACATTGTAGCAAAATAAAAAATATATGTGTAAATAGAAAAGATATTGAAATCGTGAATGTATCAAATGGTATCTCTCAGGTTTCGGTATCTTTTCTTTTTATAAACAGTATCTGTCAGGCAGTGCGGGCTTTTTCTTGCGGTTTCAAAGGACATATGATAGGATGAATTTACAAAATATAAGAATTATGCAGCATAATCAACGGTGGTTTTTGAACGCAGAATAAGCGTTTCCTCGCTTCAAGTGCATAGAGCAACTAAGCGGTGGGTAAGGGGGATGCGCAGTGATTCTGAGATGAATATGTCAGCTTACGCTGACCAGAATCACGCACCAAGTCTTACGTGCGTTCGACTTGAACAGCAAGTAGCGAAAGCGGATTGTGAATGTCCGCTTTAGCATAAATCTGCTGCATAGAAATCTGTAGTGAGAAGGAGCAGGGATTACTATGAGGGGGAAAAAGATTTTAAAAAAAGTTGGAATTGTGTTATTGTGCATTGTATTGTTTGTGGCAGCAGTGCTCATTTTTTATACGGTGAGAGAATACCGTCCGAAATCCATTGAATTTCTGGAAACAGGAAATGGCACAAAGACGTTGTCAGAGGGAGATTCTTTTTCCGTGCTGACATACAATACCGGTTATGCGGCATTGAGCAAGGATGAAGATTTCTTTATGGATGGTGGAAGTAAAGTGCAGCCGGACAGCAAAGATGTGGTGGAAACCAACCTTGCCGGGATTTCTGATATTTTGAAAAGTCAGAATGCAGATTTTTACTTCTTGCAGGAAGTGGATATTGACGCAAAACGTTCCTTCCATATCAATGAACGTGAGTATTACGGGGATGCGCTTGGTATGAGCAGTATTTATGCCTGCAATTTCAAATGTGATTTTGTTCCATATCCGATTCCGCCGATTGGAAAAGTAGAGGCAGGTCTGCTTACGATGACAGATTATCAGGTGGAGAGCGCAAAAAGAATCAAACTGGCAGAATCATTTTCCTGGCCAATCAAAACATGTAATCTGAAACGCTGCATGCTGGAAACAAGGATTCCGATTGAGGGAACCGACAAAGAACTGGTGCTGATCAATTTCCATCTGGAAGCGTATGACAGTGGAGAAGGAAAGAAAATTCAGAGCCAGATGCTGGCAGATAAGTTACAGGAAGAATATGAAGCAGGTAATTATGTCATTGCCGGTGGAGATTTTAACCAGACATTTGAGGGTGTGGATACTTATGAGATTCATGATACCGACAACTGGGTACCTGGAACGGTGAACAAAGAAGATCTGCCGGATGGATTTGATTTTGCAGTAGCAGATAATGCGCCGACGTGTCGTTTGTTGAATGAACCGTATAGTGGAAATTATGAGGATTCTCAGGTGTACGTCATTGACGGATATATTGTGTCAGATAATCTGCAGGTGGATCAGGTGGAGGTCATCGATACTGATTTTGAGTATACGGATCATCAGCCGGTATCGTTACGGGTGACCCTTCAATAAATTCTTGTTTAGGGTAGTTTTAAAAGAAGCTGGAAGAAAACTCCAATGCCGGCACGACTGATTTTCTATCTGCGCTGCGCCGCTTATCTCCGACCGCTTTCGCGAACTCACCAACAGCAAAACCAGCTGTTGGCTCAGACACACTCCCGCGGTCGGGCTATGCTCGCTTCGATAACGAAAATCAGTCTACCGCCTTGCCTTGGAGTTTTTCTTCTAGCTTTTTTTATCTACGCCGTGGTACGCGGTGCCACGGCGTAAATGGAACAAAGCAGAAACGAACTCCAACGAAAGAACCATTGTAAAATTTTCG
>CAKRKO010000111.1 GCA_934358495.1 uncultured Eubacterium sp.
CTGTGCGGATTCACATCTGACTCATCGTTTTCCGCATTAAATGTCGTATCTCCGAACGTAAATACTTTTTCACTGGCAGTTTCTGCTTTTGCAGAACCGCCATTCTGATCCTTATTGTCTCCGCATCCGGCCAGCAGGCCAAGCATCAGTGCTGCCGCCATAAAAACTGTCCCTAATTTTGCTATTTTTTTATGCGCCATTGTGTTTCCCCCCTGTCTCTTTTCATTCTCTTTTTCATTACAGTGACACTGTAATCAGATTAACAAAATCAGGAATTTCTCACAAGCCACCCTGGGGGATAAAAAGGCACCGGAAGTTTTCGCTTCCGATGCCTTTTCAAATGAATATTATAATGTGAAATAATTGCTGTATAGAATTTGGGTGTCAAGATACCCAAATTCCGCTTATTTCTCCCAATGATCTTTCTCCTGTGCGTATAATTCCGGCAGAATTTTTGCAAGGTTTGAGAACTCTTTTACGTTGTGGTTTAACAGACACATTGGTCCCTCTTTCGGAATGGTAACTCCGTCCGGGATGCATTTTACAGCCTTGCCATCGATGATCTGATATCCAAACCAGAACATGGACTGTAACTGAGATCCCCCCTCTACCGGACGCAGGAAATGTGTCATAACAACCGGGATGTCCGGTGTCTCATCATCACCAACGATTTTTACATTTGCACAAACCAACGCATTACACTCATCTGTATCGATGCGGGATGTATCATAACCAAGTTTTCCTGGCTCTTCAAAACTGATTACAAGCATGCCTGCTCCACCCGGAAGACCGATATCCTCCCAGATATGATGCACACTGCCCCAGTGGCGTTCTCTCATTGATAAAGACATATCCACTGCACGGGCCGGATCTTCCAGATATACATCATAATGATCCTCGTTATCCCAGCATGCATAACGCAGTCTGTCAATCGGATGCCATGCAAACCACCAGTCAAACATTTCACCGGTTACACCCGGGAAAAAGGTAGGATTTGCTGTCATTGCTGTACCATTCTCCAACTGCCACCATCCGAAATCAACATCAATCGGACCATCAAACAATTTGTTTCTGTCTTCAATTCTTAAAGCATCTTTCGGATCCAGAGATTCTTTCGGGATGCGGTCATATTTCTCCTGCTCACCGGCATAAATGTCTTGCGCATAGAATTTATAAAAGCTTTTCTGTTTGTCTTCGTTTGTACATGGTACTTTCTTTGCCATCTTTTTCTCCTCCTGAAATCATATGAATTTCGCTACGTCTGTCACGCACGTTTTTTCGATATCTTTATTATAAAATCACAAAAAAAATCCTGCAAGATAGCCTTGCAGGAATAGTTTTATTATATATATTCCATTTTGTAATATATTCGTGATGTGATGCCAGGGGCAAAAGTCTGAAACCACGATGTACTTGCACAGGAGTGGTTTTATGGCTTAGTGGCCTGCCCCGATATGCGCTTCAAGTCGAACGTCAGCTATGTATTACTCACCATTTACCGTCGGACGCAGCATACAGATAAACTTTTGCAGCGATTCCTTCTGATTATTCGGGTTCCAAGCACAGATAATACCATTTTTCTGATCCACCAGAGGAATCTGCACGATATCATTTCTGGTTGGAAATGCAAAATAATCATCTGCCATCAAAATGACCGAATTGTTCTTGCGGAACAGATACTGAATCTCATAAGCATTTTTGTAACGGCTGCAAATCTTTGGTTCCACATGATATGGCTTAAAACGTTCTTCCAGGTCCTCCTGATGGGACCCTTTTTTCCCATGTTCAAGTGTCACAAACTCCTCATATATAATATCACCCATGGTCAGACTGCTCTTTTTCGCCAATGGATGGTTTTCTGACATAATAATCTGTGCGTTGGAACAGGCTGCCCATTTCCAGCAGAGTTCCTTTCGTTCCAGTGCAAACCGTTCAAAATCCGGCACCATGATCGCATCGTACTTTCCTTCCAACAGCTTGTTTTCCAAATCTGTCATATATTCGCTGGAAAGTTCCAGCTGAATGCCCGGATATTCTTTTTTAAAACGCTCCTCCAGATTCCAGAAATATCGCTCCGGACGTGCCGTATTCAACAATCCGATATGTAATACTGCTTCTTTCTCCGCATGCAGAGATACCGCCCGGATATAACTGTCATGCATCGCCCGCACCTGTTCGTTCCAGTCGTGATACAGGATTTTTCCCGCATCTGTCAGATGTATCTCCCTGGTCGTTCGTTGAAACAACTCGATTCCGAGCTCTTTTTCCATCTTTGCTACACTTTTGCTCACCGCTGACTGTGTCATGTGCAGATAATCACTTGCCCTTGCAAATCCTTCGTATTCCGCGACACATATAAAAACAATAATTTGCTGAATGGAAATACCCGCCAATGAAAAATCCATGTCTTATGTCCCCCTCTTCCATCTCAAATATTTAATTAAATTATATCCTTCTATCCCCTTGTTTTCAACCCGATTTATTCCTGGATGGAATAATTCTATTCTTTTTATTCATTGGACAGTTTTTCACAGTCTAAATATAATATTTTTATAAACATTTCATAAAAAACTTATGAGGAGGCAGGATTTATGAACAACACAAAAAGTAACTTCGGTAAATGGGGTTGGGCAATGATCATCTACTGTGCCATCAGCTATTATATGGCGGCCGTATTATCCACGGATACACTGAACTGGTATCCATCCGCATTTGCTTCACTAAGAGGATGGGGCGAAGGATTTGTAAACTTATGTAACGCTATGGCCGGACTTGGTGGCTGGATTGGTGTCGCAGCTGCGATCATCTTCAGTATCATGGCTGCAAAAAAAGGAAGCCGTTTTATGGCAATATTTGGAAATGTCATCTGCGGTATTCTCTGTATCATCTTTGCTACAACCAAAAATATGGGGGTATTTCTTGTCATCGTTGTATGTCTGACATTTGTATCCGGAAATATCCAGCTGAACGTTGTACCAAACAACATTATGAACATCTGGTTTCCGCATAAAAAAGGCCTGGCACTGGGATGGGCTTCTATGGGACTTCCGATCTGTACAGCAACCATTATCCTGATTCTGAATGCAATCGGAAATCCGCAAACTGCTTACATTGTAATCGGTATCGCATGTTTTGTTGTGGCTGTACTTTCCATTTTCTGGGCAAAAGATACACCGGAAGAAGTTGGTGCTACACCGGATAATGAACCGATTGAACATGAGCAGGCAATGCTTCAGAAAGAGAAACAGGAAGCTGCCGCTGCAAAAATGACTATGGGCGTTATCGCAAAAGATAAAAACACATGGCTCATCGGATTCGGACATGGTTTCTTATGGATGACAACCATCGGTCTGGTATCCAACTTTGTCACAAAATTAATTATGGTAGGAACTGCTCCTACACTTGCTGTTACAATGCTTACCGTTGCTGCTGTTGTTGGTATTGTCGGAAGCTACATCTGGGGCTGGTTAGATCAGAAGTTCGGAACAAAAAATGCTTCCCTGATCTACGGTGTATGGTATCTCATCGCATTATTACTGATGATCTTCCAGAACGGCTCCATGATTCTGATCGGACTTGCAACCTTCTTTGTTGGATTCGGTATCGGCGGAATCGGAAACCTGATTCCATCTATCATCGGAACCTGCTTCGGAAGATTTGGTTTCATTCAGGCCAACCGTATAATCGCACCGATCAACACAGCCGTTCGTTCCACAGCATTGATCATTATCGGTGTTATTGGAGTAGAGCATCTGAATACAGCTTATCTTGTATTCTTCGCATTCTCCGTACTGGCCATCATTCTGATTGCTTTCATCAAGCCGAAAACTTACGAATAAATCTTGTTTCGGGTGGTTTAAAATTTACCATTTAAGTTTTTATAGGAACTCCTGGAATTTTGTCTCAGTCGCTAACAATCGCTCCTTGAGAAAAAATTCCAGGAGTTCTTTATCTACACATTCAAGTCGAACGCATGTGAGACTTGGTGCGTGATTCTGGTCAGCATAAGCTGACATATTCATCTCAGAATCACTGCACATCCTCGCGGAGCGTTTATCTCAGTCGGAGATTGAACTCCCACTGAGAAAGATTTGTTATTACTCACCACTTGCAGAAGTGGGAGTCTCAACTCAGACTGAGATGAATATTGTAAATTTTTACACCACCCTACACTGCGTGCCGTACAACTTTCGCCAGCGTTTCTGCTGCCAGCGCAAATTCCTCCGGAGTAACATAAGAAAATGAAAGCCGGAGTGAATTTGTTTTCTCAAATCCATACATATCTCCCGGATTCAATAAGATCCGATGCTTTAAAGCTTCCTGAAAAATCATTTCCACGGAAAGTTCTTTTTTAAAAGTAAGCCAGATATAAAATCCGCCCTTTGGGATACGCCAGGTGGCAAGATCTGAAAAATGCTCCTGCAACGCTTTCAATGCACAGTTTCTCCGATGCAGTAAAATTTCTTTCAGTTCCTGCAAATATTCCCCGTAGAGCCCGCTGTTTAAAAATTCTGCAAAAATCCATTGGGAAATTGAACTTGCGCCATAATCCATCTGCATTTTCACATCCCCCAGCCTCTGCACAATCGGTTCAGGCGCAACGATCCAGCCGATGCGAAGTCCGGGAGCCAGTGTTTTGGAAGCTGTACCAAGATAGATGACCATTCCCGACTGATCCAGTTCCTTTAACGTCTTTGGCTGTTCCTGTGCATAGCAAAGTTCCAGATATGCTCCATCTTCTATGATCGGAAGCTGACAGGAAACACAGTAATCTATCAATTCCTGCCGCCTTCCCTCATCCATCGTAATACCGGTTGGATTCTGATTTGTTGGTATCGTATACAGAATACTGGAATGATGTCCGCTTTGCAGGGACGTTTTATTTTGTAATTTCCAATATTGAATCCCGTATTCATCCATCGGAACCCCGGAAAGGCGCATACCCGCCGATTGAAATACCTGCAAAGACTTCATATAACTTGGTGCTTCTGTATATACCGTAGATCCTGGTTTTAGCAGCGCTACTGATATTAATTGTAATGCCTGCAGCGCCCCTGATGCCACTAAAATATTGGAGGGTAACGTATGTATGCCACAGCACGCCAGGTGCCGCACTAAAGCTTCCTGCAGTTCCGGCAGGCCCAACGGTCCGAGATATCCAAGCGACTGAATCTGTGGTGTCAGATTTTTCAGTACCTGATTCCACTTATCCTTTGGGAAAATACGCGGATCTAATTCCCCTGTTCCCAGCCGGATAATATTTTCCTCAAACTCCATCCGGTTGATTGTTTGGATGGTTTGATTGTTCTCCATAAAACTGCCGGAAGTAACATATTTTTCCCATTTCTGAAATTCCGGAAGCATCAGTCCCCAGGTATTATTAATTACCAGCGTTCCGGCACCATGTCCGCTCTGGATAATTCCAAACGCTGTCAACTCGTCCAAAGCACTTGTTATTGTACTCCTGTTTACATCAAACTGCTCTGCCAGTGCGCGCTGAGACGGCAAGCGTGTCCCCACCGGCCAGTCACCGCTGGATATTTTCTGATAAACATAATCTACAATCTGCTGATATAAAGGAATCGGACTATTTTTATCCGGCTTCCAGTTTATCTGAACAGGTGTTGCCTTCTTCATTATAAAAATCCCCCTTGGTTGGTATCATTCATGTGAGTTTGGTTGGTTACATACATCATAAAATCTTCTATTATGATAGTATCATATCAAATGGAGGAAAGGTATATGAATATTTTTTTACAGGGGTTAACTATGGGACTGGCCTATGTGGCTCCCATAGGAATGCAGAACTTATTTGTCATTAATTCTGCATTGACAAACAAGCGAAAGCGGGCACTGCTGACAGCACTGATCGTCATCTTTTTTGACATCACACTGTCACTTGCATGTTTTTTCGGAATCGGAACAATCATGCAGCGATTCAAATGGCTGCAAATGGTGATCTTGTGTGTGGGGAGCCTGATCGTCATTTATATCGGAGTCGGCCTGTTGCGGTCAAAGACAAAAGATCTGGAAAAAGATCAGGCAACCATGTCCATCAAAAAGACCATCTCATCCGCCTGTGTCGTAACCTGGTTTAATCCACAGGCAATCATTGACGGTACCATGATGCTCGGTGCTTTCCATGTTACATTAGCAGCCGGCCAGGAGACACCATTTATCACCGGCGTGGCATGCGCCTCATTTTCCTGGTTCATCGGACTGACATTTCTGATCTCACTGGTCAGCAGTAAATTCAATGCAAAAGTTATGCGATGGATCAATATCGTGTGTGGCGTGATCATTATCGGATACGGAATAAAATTATTTGTGTCCTTTGTACAGATGCTGCTTTAATTAAATAAAGAAAAAGTGGTATTTTTCCTCGGCAAGCGACTGTTAGCTGCAGAGGTAAAATACCACTTTTTCGTCCTAAATATTAAATTTTAAGCCACAAGGCAGACTTTATTTAGC
>CAKRKO010000112.1 GCA_934358495.1 uncultured Eubacterium sp.
TCACGCAACGCTTGTGAAAACAGGCGCAACGGTAACGATTTTCATTCTGGTCATCGAAAGCAAAATTCCGATTTGTTATATTTATTTTCTTAATGGTATATAGTTATTCTCACTAATTCGATTTATATTTGCATCTATCATACCACACAATCCTTAATCATGTCTCCACATAATCCCTTTTTTCAGATTCGCCGAACCTCCTACCACACAAATCCGCTCCATGTATATCTCATATAAAGTCGACAATACGGCAGAAGGAGGAAGATATGAGAGAAGATAAAGTAATTATTGCAGAAAAAATCAAGAATGAGATAACTAAATCCGATGAGTTGCGAGGAATGAACATTGCTGTCATGGATGGAAGTGAACTGGATGACAATTCTGCTCTGCAGGTAAAGGTGGATGACAAGACCATCGTATACTGTCCGGATGTGAAGGAATCACCGGAAGTGAAGAATGGTATCAGCATGAGGAATATGCAGTTGCCATACGAATCAGCTGACCAGTTTGCAAAGAGAGTAGCGGACGATATTAAGGATATAACGGCTTGGAAAGATGAGGAGCATTCCGTCAATATCTGGATTGGAATCAAAGAGCGGACGCCGTTGCCAATGGAAGAAGAACTGAAAAAGTTTATGGAAGAAAAACTGGAGTCAGCGGATCTGCACGGTTACAGTGTGGATGTACAATTTTCTATCAGTAAGAGTAAGAAAATCAGATGTTCTGCGCTTTGCCGAGTGTATAAGCATGACGGAAAAGATGAACGAATGGTGGAAAACATCCTATGTTGCTATTCCAACGATGACAAATGGATGAATAGTATTGATTCTGTGAAGCATCTGTATGATAATATTACACATCTTAACCACTGTGAAAATCTGGATGACATGAAAGCGGCAGTAGAGCAGAATATCGATGAGATTAGTAGCAAAATGGAAGAACGTCGGAGAATCCTGTATGCAATAGGTGATGAAAGATATAAGAAAAACATTCTACAGGAATATGTTGATGACCGACTGCAGGCAGCAGGTGTTGCAGATAAGGCCTATGCAAACGTCCATGTGAATGATGATTTCAATAGACTGGGTAGTGAGCATGTCTCTATCACCTTCGGCTTGGGTGAGCGAAATCCATTTGGTGATAAAGCAATTTTTCTCTGCAAGGACAAGGACGAAGCCGCACATATGCAGGAAATGTGCAAGAATCCCAAAACAGTTATCGAGCGTGTGGCATCCGATGAGGAACTGTTTGAAAAACTTAACCAGACAATAGATGGGCTTTGTAAACAGGTGAGAGAACTGGACCGAAGCGTGGAAGGTCGGGAACTGGAACATGCAAAAGCTTGGACACCAAAAGAAGAGAAAAAGCAGGAAAAGCAGGTGGATATTACAAGATAGGGTAGAAGGAAGATGGGCTAGAAAAAGTCTATATGGGACACAAAGAGCCGGACGATCGTCCGGCTCTTTGTGTCCCAATAGTATGAATTTGCCAGAAGTACATTTTTCTGGTAATATAGAAACAGGCGTTATCTAGCATTGGCGTGCGGATGGCGGTTTGCTTTACGCAGAGAGTTATAGCTCTGATTACATAGATGCATCCTTCGTGGAAATCTAATGGAAAAGAGTACATACATATGCTTACCATTGGTGACTTAATTGCAGTGATTTCACTGTGTGCGACTTTTTATGGTCTTGGTTACGTGCGTGGAAAGCATGACTCCAAGACGGAAAAATAACCGCCCAGCCCTGAGAAAGTTGAAGCGGTTATTTTCAATAACTTAAAACATATTATCAGGCAAACCGCCATCGGATAATGCCTTTTTGTATCTTTATATTAGCATTAGCACTCAAAAATGTCAATTGATTATCTTTTCTATTCATCGTCATCCGCTTCAAAATAGAAGATTTCCTCTACCGTAGTCCCAAACATCAAAAAATTTGAGGTCAGACAACAGGCCGTTGTCCTCTTTGATATCGTCCATGATTTTTTCGGGTGTCAGTTCCTTTTCTGCAAGGAATGCCTGAAATTCAACATCTTTCTCTACATAATCTGTGAAAATATAACGCAGGATATCATCAATCAGCTGTTTACGAAAATCGAATTCATAATCTTTGTCATCCAGATGTGTTTCCACAAGAACGCATGGCATTTTAATACGGAACGGCCCGGGGATAATGTAGTACCATTTGTTGTCCAGGTCATAAAAGTAGCCGTAATCAATGAACATTATCTTACTGAAGATATTTCGTTCAGATTGCCCGAGCCAGAAAGGCTCATCCGTCAGTCTGTGTGTGAGGGACCATTCTTCGCCGCCTTTTTCGCTGCCTCTTTGACCAATCAGTTTTGTCTGGCCAAGACCGAAAAGGTATTCCACGTTATCCGGTTCCTGATACCAGAGCGAAAGCCGGAATCCCACGTTTTTAAAATAACCGCCATTTCCGGAAAATCCATACTGGACATGACCATCCCGCAGACGTCGTGCAATAATATTGGTATCTCCCATAATATCTCTCCTTATCGTTGTTCATCATTATAACGGTATACCGTTATAGTTCAATTCATATCTGTTACATGTAGCTGTCGGATCCGTTACAGTCGTTGCAGGTATTTTATAGGCACTTCTTTTGTCAACCAGACACCGTTGACTGACAGGTAAAATTTATAGCCATCACGACACATCTGTCCGGTCGCTACCTGAAAAATGACCTCTTTTCCATGTCTTTTTCCAACTTTTATTGCTGTATCAATATCTTTGGAGAGATGGACATACAATCGGCTCTTCGGAATTAGTCCCTGCTGTAGAATGGAACTTACATATTTTTCTCCGGTTCCGTGGAAGAGCAGTTCTGGCGGCTCCATTTCAGGTAATTCCACGTCAACCGGAATGGAATGCCCTTGGTTGGCACGGATTAATGTCTTGCCGGGATTGAAAGAGTAGCGCTGCTTATTGTCAGTACGTACAATTTCTTCCAGTGCATCCATGCCGAATCCAGGATTATTTTTCGCAATACCATCAATCAGGTCATGGACGTTCGCCCATCCATGTTCATCTAAGGTAATGTCGATAGCCTCTGGTTTGTGCCGGAGAATGAGGCTTAGGTATCGGCTCAGATTTGTCAGGTTCATGGTAACACCTCCTGTTCTATAGCTATTTATTCAGTTGCCAGTCCGCAATATCGCGCGCATCAACTACTTTCACAGTTTACCACTTTCAAAATTTTAAAATTCTTTAATTTTCGAAACCGACATTTGAAAAAAAAGAGTAAAGAAAAAGATACAGTAACCAGCGCAAGCATTACTGATTATGTATCCTGTGTTTTAAACAAAAGAGCCAGATTTCTCTAGCTCCTTTAAGCATATATCCGCAAATATATACCTCAATTACCGCTATCATATCACATATAAATTGTTTGTCAAATTAACCGTTGGTTCAATGTGCGATGTATCAGATCCGGCAGCAGTGGTTATTCTTCCTTACCAGATTTTACATTTCCGTCTCTTTTTTCGTCATATTCATAAATTCCGCCACCGTAATACCAGCCATGATTCTCTACAAACTCGATAAAAGCATCACAGAAAGCTTCTTCTGAAACATCATCTGGAATTTCTACGCATCCGTTCAGTACAATTTCTTTACTCATATGTTACCTCCGTTATTTTCTCTGTTTATAATAACATTGCGGTGGGAGGAGTGCATTGAACCAGTAGTTGAGCTATTTACTTGCGATTATTCTATCTGTTTAGTACAATAAGTGAAAAGACTTTGGGGTGTAAGTATATGGAAGAAAAGAACAAAGGCCGTGAGTTTTTGTTTTCAAAATACTTTGGATTTATTGATAACGAAGATGAAGATGGGATTATTCGCAGAGATTCCGATGGAAGTATATATTATTACGGCTCCGACGGCAGTGAGGGACAAATACAGCCTGATGGAAGTGGGTTCTTTTACGAAGCAGACGGAAGCGAAGGTCATATATATACCAATGGAAGCGGATACTATTATGGCGCAGATGGAAGCGAAGAACATATCTACTCAGATGTAACTGGACGCTTTCGCGGAGCGGATGGTAGTACGGGGCACCGTAACAGTGATGGAAGCGGATAAATTGGTAGATATAGGTTTCACACAGATTTATGTATCGAAACTGGAAGATTTAAAAACCGGATTTCTCAAGAGAGAAAATTCCGTTTCAGATGTTGTTATTGGTGGTGTAGATACGATTAAATGTGGAATGATGCTCGAATACGACAGAAAAATAAGTATTCAATATCATACTTTTCCAGGAAGGTAACAGAAGGAAATGGCAGAATTAGGAAAATTAGAATATTATTTACTGGCAATCAATGTCATTGGTGCGTTGGTTTATCTGATTAATATGCTTTTGTACAGACATACTGCAAGAGGACAGATAGATGTGGTAGTGACGATTGTATCTTTACTTGGCGGTTCGGCTGGTATGCTGCTTATGATTTTACTTTTTGACAGGAAAGCGGAAAAGGAAAATATGATGTCACGGGTGTTTATTATATGTATTTTCATCATCCAGGTGATTATTTTGTTGATTTATAAAGGGCATCATGCAGAGCATTTTACGTTTGCATTTTGGAAATTTTTTGCAGAACACCGGATATTGCTGATATATCTTGGAGTGATAAATCTTGTAACATTCATCGTGTTTGCAATAGATAAGGCCAATGCCAGAGCAAATCGTTCCAGAATCAGAATTGTAACACTGTTGGGATTATCATTTGCCGGCGGATCTGTGGGCGGACTCATTTCTATGTATCTGTTTCGACACAAGACACAAAAGGATTACTTCACAGTTGGAATGCCGCTGATAATTGTAACGCAGATTGTGGTTTTGTTCTATGTAATGAATGCGGGATGGTATTCGTAGTGGTAATTATAGGATATTTTCGAGAACGTGTTTTATTGACCAAATTCACGTCAGAGAGTGGAATGAAAAGAGGATAAATAAGTGGGAAAGAGTTTATTGGATTGCATATTAGACAAAGTAGTAGATAAGACAATAGATGCCATGGGGGGCAAGGATGCAGTAAATGGAAAAGTAGGAGAAGCATATACAGCGCGTGAGTTGAAGTTGTTAAATCTATTTGGTAAAAAAGGAAAGGTATTACGAAATGTATATATACCAAAAGACAACGGCGAGACATCGGAAATAGATGTTTTGTTTATTACTCAGAAGGGAATTTTTGTAATTGAAAGCAAAAATTATTCTGGTTGGATTTTTGGAAGCGAAAATCAATATAAGTGGACAATGATGCTACCGAATAAAGAAAAATATTCTTTTTATAATCCGATAAAGCAGAATCAGACTCATATGAAATGGTTGAAAAATTATATTGGAGCAGATATTCCATTATTTTCGTTGATTGCATTTTCCGAACGATGTGAATTGAAAAAGGTGACGGTGGAAAATCCAGATATTCAAGTAATTAATAGAGACCGTACTTATGCGACCGTACGTGATATGTGGAATGAGAAAGAAGATATATTGTCAAATGAAGACGTGGAAGCGGTATATCAGAAATTAAAGAAACTGACCAAGGTAACGAAAGAAGAAAAAGAAATACACATTCAGGATATTAAAGAAAAATACGATGAAATCTCTGGAGATGTTCCAATTACAGTTACTGACGAAAAAGTGAAAATCTGCCCACGTTGTGGAAGTATGATAGTCTTGAGGACAGCGAAGAAAGGCACAAATGCCGGAAAACAATTTTGGGGTTGTAGCGCATTTCCAAAGTGCAGATATATAAAAAATGTTTAAACACGAACACTTGGTGAACTACCCATTGTCTAAAGCCAATGGGCTTCCTGCCTCGCAGACCTCGTAACCTACTTTTTTGCTGCGTTGATATCCCTGTCATAATTTGTTCCACAGACAGGACATGTCCATTATATAAAATAACTTATAATAAATAAACTTATAATAATATTATTTATAAAAAGGAGTATGGCAAATAAAAGATGCAGTTCTTTCCCAAAATGGTTTCTTGTAGGAAGAACCGTTCTTTTTGCTAAAAAGCAAGTCAAAGAAATGCCTCCCAGGTTGTATTATTACCACATTGACAAACTGATGTAGTGACGGTAATATAATAGCTGTGGTGAACAACTATTCGTTAAAGCTGCCTTTTGCGAATAGTTGAAACGATACGCTCTATTGACCGAACACCAAGTCTTGAACCTCTATAAGGACCTATTGTTACCAAAAACATTGCTTCAGCATCTTTTTCAAATAAATATGCTGATCGCTCTTCCAGATATCTCTCAATCAAATCTGTTAATGTTTCAGACATTGTAATCCATGTAGATCGCTGTTTGGTTCTGTACACATAAAATCTTTGATTCCTCAAATCAAAATCTTG
>CAKRKO010000113.1 GCA_934358495.1 uncultured Eubacterium sp.
TGATTCTGAGAAGAATATGTCAGCTTTCGCTGACCAGAATCACGCACCAAGTCTCACGTGCGTTCGACTTGAATATAAAAATAGAAAAGATACACGGAAACCAGGTAGCTTTTCCCATAAAAGAGAAGATTGTCTGGTATTGTGTAGAAAGGAATAGAAGGATGAGCATTGCAGTAGAATTTCAGGATGTGGTAAAACGGTTTCCAAATGCCGTAGAAAATGCCGTAGATCATGTCAGTTTTCAGATTCAGGAAAAAGAAATGATCACGATCCTGGGCACTTCCGGCTGTGGAAAAACCACGCTGATGAAAATGATAAACCGGTTATATGATCCGACTTCCGGAGAAATCCATGTATTTGGTGAAAATATCCAGAAGACAGATCCGGTGCAGCTGCGCAGAAAAATCGGATATGTGATTCAGCAGGTGGGACTTTTTCCACACATGACCGTTGAAAAAAATATTGCAGTGGTACCGGAAATTCTTGGATGGGGTTCTACGCAGATACATGACCGTGTCACGGAACTTCTGGAACTTGTAAATCTGGATCCCAAGCAGTATCGAAACCGCTATCCTTCGCAGCTTTCCGGAGGACAGCAGCAGCGCGTGGGGCTTGCCCGCGCACTGGCAGCTGGTCCGTCCCTGATGCTTCTTGATGAACCATTTGGCGCGATCGATGCCATCAACCGGACAAAATTGCAGGATGAATTATTGAAAATACATGAGCGTGCAGGGCTGACCTGTATGTTTGTCACTCATGATGTGACAGAAGCATTGAAACTTGGAACCCGGATCATGATCATGAATCAGGGAAAAATTCAGCAGTTTGATACTGCAAAACAGATTTTGAAATATCCGGCGAATGAATATGTGGCTTCATTGCTACAGTCGGTACAGGAAGGATTAAACTTTTTCAGATGACACGTTTTATATCTTATACAACGAGACATTATGACAAGTTAATACAGGCTGTTCTGGAGCATTTCGAGATTGTAGGGATTACACTTTTGATTTCCATCGCTCTGGCATTTATGATTTCCATGCTGGTGATGGAGCATAAGCGAATCACAACATGGATCATGCGGGTTTCCAGTATGATCTATGCGATTCCAAGTCTGGCGCTGTTTGCCCTGCTGCTGCCGGTGACGGGATTGGGCATGCAGACGGCGATTCTGGTGCTGGTGATCTACAATCAGTTTATTCTGGTGCAAAGTTTTACCGACGGATTTACGGCGGTGGAACCAGGAGTCCTTGAGGCAGCCACTGGAATGGGAATGACCAGAAATCAGATTTTTCGAAAAATCCGATTGCCACTGGCGTTAGATACCATGATCGCGGGAATCCATATTGCGATCATTTCTACCATTGGAATTGCGACCATTGCGTCGACCGTTGGAGCAGGCGGTTTGGGAACCATATTATTTGAAGGCATGCGTACCCAGAATGTGGTAAAAATCGTCTGGGGAACCGTGTTGTCCATAGCGATGGTACTAGGTGTAAATGGTATTTTAAAACTGGTAGAAAAAAGAATTAAGAAGAAACTTTACAGCAATGCAGGTCAGAAGAAGGAATAAAAGCCATTTTCAGTACCTGTTAAAATGCGTTATAATACATAAGATGAAATTTGGAGAAAATAATGATTAGAGAGTATTTAAAAGAACATATTCTGATCACAGATGGTGCCATGGGTACTTACTATGACAGAAAAAAGACAGAGAATGGAAGAATTGCAGAGGAAGCAAACCTATTGGAGCCGGAACTGATCACCCGGATTCATGAGGAATATCTGGAGCAGGGAGCCAGACTGATCCGTACGAATACATTTGCGGCAAACCATGCCATGGCACTGAGCAAAGGCATTCATAATCGTCAGGAGCAGGATGCATATGTGAAAAAAATAATCCAGACTGGTTGGAAACTGGCACAGGATGCGGCACAGAAACGCCAGGAAGAAATTTTTGTGGCAGCGGATATCGGCCCGGTGGCAGAAAATCTGTTTTACGAGGATGAATTTGATGAGACAGAGGAATACCGTTTTTTAGCAGATTGTTTTCTGGAATGCGGGGCACAGATTTTTAATTTTGAGACATTCTCTGATATCAAAGCGGTTGCAATAGCGGCTCGCTATATCAAAGAAAAATGCCCGGAAGCGTTTGTGATGGTTTCCTTTGCTGCCAATCGAAATGGATATACGACGAGAGGAATCAGTATTAGCCGTCTGTTTGCGGAGGCAGCACAGACACCGGAAATCGACAGCTATGGATGTAATTGCCTGCTTGGTGCAGCCCATATGTACAAACTGATCAAGGCGCAGAAACTGGCTACGGAGAAATATATCCAGGTATTGCCAAACAGTGGATATCAACAGATTGTCCGTGGACAGGCAGGTCATGCGGATGGTGTGAACTATTTTGCAGAAAAAATGGAGCAGATCGCAGATCTTGGAGTAAATATCCTTGGCGGATGCTGCGGCACCACACCAAAGCACATTCGGGTGCTTTGCGAAAAACTGGCAGGAAAAGCACCACAGAAAAAACTGGCGGCAGAAAAAGGTGCAGAAGATACCGTATCTCAAACACGAAACAATCCGTTTATGGCAAAATTACAGCGTGGAGAAAAGGTCATTGCAGTGGAGTTGGATCCGCCTTTTGACCAGAATGCGCAGAAACTGATGGAAGGAGCGTTCCTGTTAAAACAGAGCAACGTGGACATTATTACTCTGGCGGATTCTCCACTGGCCAGAGCAAGAGCAGATTCTGTTTTGCTGGCTGCAAAAGTAAGTTCCATGGTGGATATTCCTGTTATGCCACATATTGCCTGCCGTGACAGAAACCGTATCAGCATGCATTCCACATTGCTGGGAGCTCATATCAACGGAATCCGCAATCTGATGATCATTACCGGTGATCCAGTTCCTTCCGGGGAGCGCGACAATACAAAGAGTGTGTTTGACTTTAATTCTATCCGTTTTATGGATTATGTAAAAGAACTGAATCATGACATATTCCTGCAGGATGCTTTTTCTTATGGCGGTGCGCTGAATCAGAACCAGGCCAATACGGACAAAGTAATTGAGCGTATGAAGAAGAAAATTGATGCAGGTGCTTCCTGGTTTATGACACAGCCAATTTATTCTGATGAGGAAGTAGAAAAGCTGGCCAGAATGAAGCGGGAGTTGAACACAAAGATTTTATGTGGTATTATGCCGTTAGTCAGCTATCGCAACGCGATGTTTATCAAAAACGAGATGCTGGGCATTCAGGTGCCAGATGAAATTGTGGCACAGTATCGGCCGGATATGAGCCGTGGAGAGGCAGAGGACGTGGCTGTCCGTATATCCCTGGCTGTGATGGAAAAACTGGAAAATATAGCTGACGGATTTTATTT
The DNA here is from genome assembly GCA_934358495.1 of uncultured Eubacterium sp. GTDB lineage: Bacteria > Bacillota > Clostridia > Lachnospirales > Lachnospiraceae > Eubacterium_I. The sequence continues at coordinate 3,387 of CAKRKO010000113.1, forward strand.
TATGACACCATTTAACCGAGTATCGCTGATCTGCCGGATCATTGATGCGCGGAAATAGTATAGGAGAGTTGAAATGACAAGAGAAGAACTTTATGGACTGTTGGAAAAAGGTCCGGTATTTCTGGATGGAGCTACCGGAAGTAACCTGCAGAAAGCAGGTATGCCAACTGGTGTATGCCCGGAGCAGTGGATTCTGGATCACCCGGATGTAATTGTAGACCTGCAGAAGCGGTATATCGAGGCGGGAACTCAGATTTTGTATGCACCGACTTTTTCCGGAAACAGAATTAAATTAGAAGAATACGGTCTGGCCGATAAAATTGTAGAGATTAATACAAAACTGGTGCAGCTTTGTAAAGAAGCGGCCGGTGACAAAGGTCTGGTTTGCGCTGATATGACGATGACTGGTGAGAGCCTGGAGCCGATGGGCGATCTGGAGCTGGAAGAACTGATTGATATCTACAAAGAGCAGGCGAAAATTCTGTATGAAGCAGGTGTAGATCTCTTTGTCGTAGAGACAATGATGAGTCTTGCGGAGACCAGAGCAGCAGTTCTGGCCATCAAAGAAACCTGTGATCTGCCGGTCATGGTGTCCATGACTTTTGACGAAAAAGGAAAAACATTATACGGAAATACACCGGAAGGCTGTATGGTTGTATTACAGAGCCTTGGAGCAGACATTGTTGGTATTAACTGTTCCACCGGACCGGAGAAAATGGCAGAAATGGTTCGTCAGATGAAAAAATATGCAAACGTGCCGATTCTGGCCAAACCGAACGCAGGTTTGCCACAGATGGTAGATGGTGAAACTGTTTACGATATGGGACCGGAAGAATTTGCATCTTTCGGACCGATGCTGATGGAAGCCGGAGCATCAGTACTTGGTGGATGCTGTGGAACTACACCGGAGCACATTGCACGCTTGGTGGAGACAACAAAGGATATCGTGCCGGTTCCAGTAATGAAAGAGCACAAACGTGTACTTGCCTCCGAGCGTGCATTGCAGGAAATTGACATCAACGGACCGTTCCTTGTTATCGGTGAGCGTATCAATCCAACCGGAAAGAAGGCGCTGCAGGAATCGCTGCGTCAGGGAAGCATGGATGTTGTCTGCGATATGGCAGAAGAGCAGGAAGAGATGGGTGCTCATATCCTTGATATCAATATGGGAATGAATGGAATTGATGAGAAAGCCATGATGCTGGAAGCCATTCAGGAAGTGACCATGACCACAACCCTTCCACTTTGTATCGATTCCAGTCATGTGGACATTATTGAGGCTGCCCTGCGTCATTATCCGGGACGCGCACTGATCAATTCTATTTCACTGGAGAAAGAAAAATTTGAAAAACTGCTTCCTATTGCAAAAAAATACGGAGCAATGTTTATTTTGCTTCCACTGTCTGATGCAGGATTGCCAAAGGATATTGATGAAAAGAAGGAAATTATTCATAAGATTCTGGATCGTGCATTAGAACTTGGCATGTGCAAAGAAGATATTGTAGTAGATGGACTGGTGGCAACCGTAGGAGCAAATAAAAATGCGGCTCTGGATACATTGGCAACTATTCGTTATTGCAAAGAAGAACTGGGACTGGCAACTGTCGGCGGATTATCCAATATTTCCTTCGGATTGCCAAATCGTGGATATGTCAATGCCGCGTTTGTGACCATGGCGTTACAGAGTGGACTGACCATGGCCATTGCGAACCCATCCAGTGATATTATGATGAATCTGGCAGCAGCCAGTGATTTACTGTTAAACAAGACCGGTGCGGATCTGAATTATATCAACCGCATGGCTGAGTTTGACGCGAAAAAAAAAACTGAATCTGTAAAGAAAGCGGAAACAGTAAAACAGGATGCAAAAAAAGAAGCCACTGTTCTTGCTGAGAAAAAAACTGAGGAAACTTCCGTTGCGCACAGCGCTATTTATAAAGCTGTATTAAACGGGTCCATGAAAAATATTCTGGACGAAGTAAAAGCAGGACTTGTAGCCGGTATGGAACCAGGAGTAATTGTCAGCGAGGAGCTGATTCCGGCTATAAATGAGGTGGGAGACCTTTTTGAACAGCAGAAATATTTTCTGCCGCAGCTGATTGCCAGCGCGGAAACCATGAAGAAGGCCATTGAATATCTGGAGCCAATGTTGTCCTCAGGCGATGAGACCGGTCCGAAAGTGACCATTGTCATTGCAACCGTGGAAGGTGATATTCATGATATCGGAAAAAATCTGGTGGCATTGATGCTGAAAAACTATGGATTTCGGGTGGTAGATCTGGGAAAAGATGTGTCAAAAGAGACCATTGTGCAGGCGGCCATTGATGAAAATGCGGATATCATTGCATTGTCAGCGCTGATGACGACCACTATGATGCGTATGAAAGATGTGGTGGAACTGGTCAGAGAAAAAAATATCGATGCGAAAGTGATCATCGGTGGTGCGGTTATCACGCAGAGTTATGCAGATGAGATTGGCGCTGATGGGTACTCCAAGGATGCAGCCGATGCGGTGAGACTGGTGCAGCGTCTTATGGGACTGGCATAAATTCTTGTTTAGGGTAGTTTTAAAAGAAGCTGGAAGAAAACTCCAATGCCGGCACGACTGATTTTCTATCTGCGCTGCGCCGCTTATCTCCGACCGCTTTCGCGAACTCACCAACAGCAAAACCAGCTGTTGGCTCAGACACACTCCCGCGGTCGGGCTATGCTCGCTTCGATAACGAAAATCAGTCTACCGCCTTGCCTTGGAGTTTTTCTTCTAGCTTTTTTTATCTACGCCGTGTCACTGCGTGACACGCATGCATATACTTCACTGAAGTAATAAGCACTATGCTGCATGCGCAGATTTACTACGCTAAGAAAAATGAGAAAAACGAAGAGAATTAGCTATTTACGCCACCCTTGACCATATACAAAAGAACTGCTATACGTCGATTACCGACGGCGAGAAACTCAAAAACAG
>CAKRKO010000114.1 GCA_934358495.1 uncultured Eubacterium sp.
ATACTTGGCTCAGTAGAGTCATTGAGCAAGAAGCCCCCACTTCAAAATCTGTGATTTAAGTGGTGGGAGCATGTCACGACGACAAGCAATATTGGCTGAAAGGATTTCACCTAAATTTGCAATCCACAGTACATTGATAACAACTTCCGGTCTGAATTATAATGAATATAGCAGTGCATTTTCAAATGTAATTGTTTTGGATGATTTGTTTGACAATGTTTAAATATAGATTTAGGCAATAGTAGAAAGGAAAGTAAAAATTATGAGATATCCGGAATTTTTAAAAAGTAATGGTTGTATCGGCTTTGTAGCACCATCCTTTGGCTGTAACATTGAACCGTACAAAACAGCTTTTGGACATGCGTTGGATAAGTTTGAAAAAATGGGTCACAGAACAGAGCTGGGACCAAACTGTTATGAAGGTTGTGGCATTGGTATCAGCAATACACCGGAAAAATGTGGACAGGAATTGATGGAATATTACTGCAATGATACCAATGATGTTTTGATTTCCTGTGGCGGTGGAGAGCTGATGTGCGAAGATTTGCCATATGTAGACTTCGAAAAAATCAGAGAGGCAAAACCGAAATGGTATCTTGGTTATTCCGATAATACAAATATGACATTTCTGCTGACCACACTTTGTGATGTGGCATCCATTTACGGCCCATGCGCGGCAGCTTTTGGTATGGAACCGTGGCATCCGGCGATTCAGGATGCCTTTGATGTACTGACAGGAAAAAAGCTGACGATCAAAGGCTATGATCTGTATGAAAAAGAAGGATTAAAAGATGAAGAAAATCCATTAGTACCTTATAATGTGACAGAGCCATGCATTCGTAAAAAAGTGCCGGATACAGATATCAAAATGGAAGGCCGTCTGATCGGCGGCTGTCTCGATGTGCTGACACTGCTTCTTGGTACAAAATATGATAAAGTGCAGGAGTTTACGGAACGTTATAAAGAGGATGGAATTATCTGGTTTATCGAAGCCTGTGATCTGAACGTCATGGGAATCCGCCGGGCATTATGGCAGATGAAACAGGCAGGATGGTTTGGGTATGTGAAAGGATTTCTGATCGGCCGTCCGTATTGTAATGGTGAGGAATTCTTAGGGTTAGATCAGTATGAGGCTGTGACAGGAATTCTTGGAAAATATAATGTGCCGATCCTTATGGATTTGGATATTGGACATATTCCACCGGCGATGCCACTGATCTGCGGAAGCTACGCAAAGGTGACTTCTGTGGGAAATGATGTGGAAGTGGAGATGGAGTTGAAATAAGGCTACGCCGAGCCATTCATAGCCCTGGCGGGCTATTCATGTTGGGCTGTCGCCCAATACATCTAAAAGCCATGCACCATTCGGAATTCGCTAACGCTACTTCCTCATGGACGGCTGGCGCCGTTGAGGCTGCGCCGAGCCATTCATAGCCCTTACGGGCTATTCATGTTGGGCTGTCGCCCAATACATCTAAAAAAGGAATCAGGCTGGAGAGTGAATAAATTTCCTCCCAGCCTGATTCCTTTTTTATCTTACTCGGCTTGTAGCTTAGCCAAAGTATCTCTTCAGTAATCCTTCGAATGCTTTTCCATGACGTGCTTCGTCTCTTGCCATTTCATGAACGGTATCATGGATTGCGTCTAAGTTTGCAGCTTTTGCACGTTTTGCAAGGTCGAATTTGCCTTCTGTTGCGCCGTGCTCAGCGTCTACACGCATCTCAAGGTTTTTCTTTGTGCTGTCTGTTACAACTTCACCAAGTAACTCAGCGAATTTTGCAGCATGCTCAGCTTCTTCGTAAGCTGCTTTCTCCCAGTATAATCCGATTTCCGGATATCCTTCTCTGTGAGCAACTCTTGCCATTGCCAGATACATACCAACCTCAGAGCACTCGCCCTCGAAGTTTGCTCTTAAGTCTGCAAGGATGTCTTCGCTAACGCCCTGTGCAACACCTACTACATGCTCAGCAGCCCATACTTTTTCACCTGTCTGCTCTTTGAATTTTTCTGCCGGAGCTTTACAGATTGGACAGACTTCCGGAGCTTTCTCGCCTTCGTAAACATAACCACATACTGTACATACAAATTTTTTCATAATAATTCATTTCCTTTCTCTTGAAATTAGTTTTAATATCATTTTTATTAAATCAGTTGTCTCCAACTGGTTTGTTCTGTTATTATTGTTCCTTTTCTTTTTTCAAACATTCCGGGCAGATGCCATAAAATAAAATGGAATGTCCTTTGATCACACCGTCAAAAGTATGGGCGGCGATCTCATCTACATGATCAATGCTGTTCATTTGTAAATCTATCATACTGCCGCATTCATCACAAAGAAAATGGTTGTGCGGTTCCGGCCGGCCGTCGAAGCGGTCAGGTCCGTTTCCGGTGGGGATCTTCTGAATGTTTCCCAGTTCGGCAAGCAGCGACAGATTGCGGTAAACAGTTGCCAGGCTGATCTTTGGATATTCTTCCCGCAGATTCATGTAAACAGTTTCTGCAGTCGGATGATCGTATCTGGTAGCCAGAAATTGTTCGATTGCATCTCGTTGTTTGCTGTGTTTTAACATTTATTTTCCTTTCAAAATGATAATGATTATTGTTGTTGAAATTAATATAGCATGTGGAGTCTGATTTGTCAACAAAATTATGAGGAATTTTTAGAAAATTTATTCATACGTTATATAAAGACGTACAGGGAGTAAAACTGTGCCCGGATATCAGAGATTTGTGACATATTTGTTTTTATATGAAGAGGAAAAAAAGCTGGAGAACTGTGGTTTTGCTAAAGTAGAAATCCGACAGGATCAGTGCCGGATTCAACTGCAGGTGAAGGGAATCCGACAGGAATCAGTGGATGTATATCTGTTGAATCAGAATGTGATGGAGCCGGAGGGAGTTCTGCTTGGATCGATGCAGACGAAAAATGGAGTGGCGGAGCAGACATTTTTCTGTAACAGCAATCATGTGGGGGAGAGTGAATATGCCATTGGTCAGATGCGGGGAATTTATATTCCGCTGGAGCATGCGGAGTTTGTGGCGAGTCAGTGGGATGATGAGGTGACGGTCTGGGGACGGTTTCATCCGTGGCGTCCAAAAGTGGAAGAATCATCAGCTGAGGAGTTGTCAGAATCAATGGACACAGTTGAGAATGCAGAAAATTCTGATACGGAAGCTGTTGCAGAGATAATTTCGAATGGGAATGAGAAAGATTCAAGTGGCGGAGCTGAAGGAATAGAAAAACGAGCGAAGTACCAGGATAACGTAGCGCAGAAAAACGAAGAGCAAAGAGTGGAAAATGACAGTGCTAGTGAACTGCATGCAACCCAGACCTCTTCCGCCATGGCACATCCTTTACAGCTAAGCTGGGTACAGCAGTGGGAACGTTTTACAGCGGCACATCCTCTGATCTGCCCTTTTGACGAAGACGATCATGTCTATGCGGTGAAATTAAAGCTGCAGGATTTTACAATATTACCGAAACGGTATCAGTATCTGGCGAATAATAATTTCCTGCTTCATGGATATTTTAATTATGAGATGATTTTGTTTGGATATATGGAGGAAGAAAAGCGGCGCTGGTTTTTGGGAGTGCCTGGAGTATTTTCGAATCAGGAGCAGCTTCTGGCGGGGATTTTTGGATTCCCGGAATTTCGGACAAAACAGGTGACGAGGCAGAAAACGGGAGAATATGGATATTGGTGCCGGTATTTGGATTAGTGTCAGAATAATTTTAGAGATAAAAAAGGGGCATTTATGTTGACATAAATGCCCCTTTTGGGTAAGTAAAGTTGTGTTTGTTAGAATACACGGGTTGCTTTTGTAATATGATATCCACCGATATTCATGGAGCGATGAGTAACGCCGCGTCCAGGCCAGGAATCATAAATCATTCCATTTCCTGCGTAAATTGCAATGTGGCACACGTTGTTTTTGCCGTTTTTTGCATAGAACACAAGGTCTCCGCGCTGCATGGAATTGGAAGTAACAGACTGACCAAGTTTGCCATCAGCGGCAAGGTTGGCAGAGGTGTATTCATTAACGGCCAATGCATGATCGACAATATTGGAAGATGGATTGATTCCGGCTGCATACAGACACTGGTAAATCAGGCCGGAGCAGTCCACGTAGGAACCAGGTTTGCCGGAACAGCCAACTTTATATCCGGTGCCGGCATTTTTATAGTCGATGGCTGTCTGGATCATTGCATTGATACGATCCTGACGGTTACTGCTGCGGGTTGTTTTCATCGGTGTGCGATAGGTGCCGAGGTTATACCAGTCATCTTCGGAATATCCCATTGTCTTCCAGGTTGCCAGATCGACATATCCGGTTGCAGGAAGGCCGTGTCTGGACTGGAAATTATAAACGGCACGCTCTGTCAGGACAGAGTAACGTTCGCTGCTGTTTCCACATACAGCCTGGTTTACTTTAATAACTTTCAGCCCGATATTTGCCTGAGACAGGTTATATCCGCCACTTGGGAGTGCAATGACATCTTGGGGCATATAGTAGTTGCAACCATTTACCCGGCCACCGGAAACATAGTAGGAACGGACACCAACATGGTAAACACCATTATAACCGAAGTTTACTTTACCACCGTTGATGACCCACCATCCATTTGCATTTTTGGCAACATCATTGTAGCCAAAATCAACTTTACCACCGCGGAGTACCCACCATCCGTTGTAATTTTTTTCTACGGAATTGCAGTTAAAGTTAACTTTGCCACCTTCGATGCGCCACCATCCATTTCTGTTCTTTTCAATGCCGGTGTGGCTGAAATCAACTTTGCCACCACGGAGATACCACCATCCGTTCTCGTTTTTTTCTACGCTGTTGCAGCCAAAATCAACTTTGCCGTTGACGATGCGCCACCATCCGTTCTGGTTTTTGGCAATGCCGGTATAGCCGAAATTAACTTTACCACCGCGGAGGTACCACCATCCGTTCTCATTCTTTTCCACGGAATTACAGTTGAAATTTACTTTACCATTTTCAATGCGCCACCATCCATTTATGTTTTTTGCAATGGTGTTGTCAAATACTACTTTGCTGTCTATTACATGCCACCAGGCGTAGTCACCGTTGACGGTGCCTTTGATAACATCTTTTTTATTATAGTGAACTTTTCCGTTTTCCAGATACCACCAGTTTTTACCATCACTGGCAAATCCGGTATAGGTATAAGCGGTATCTAATTTACCGTCTTTGACATACCAGTGAGATTTTGAATTGTCGATGATTCCATCTGCATCCAGACCGACACCAGTGTAAGTAAGGTCGATGCAGCCGGAAGAAATATAATACAGATGCTCTGTTGTATCGTCATTCAGTTTTGTTTTATAAAATCCGGTGCGATTCAGGTTGACAGAGCCGTTTTCTACATAATACCATCCCGTTTTTTCTTCAATAGTACCTTCGGCAAATCCTGTAAAATCAGACTGAAGGACACCATCTTTATAAAAAGACCATTTTTGTGTTGTTTCGTCGTAGACAAAACCGTTTTTCTGCTCGACAGGTGCTTCCGGATCTTCCTGGGATTCGTCATCTGGGTTCTCAGGGGTTTCCTTATCCGCCGGATTGGTTGCGTCATCAGCTTCTTTGGGTGTATTTACTTGCTTTTCGTTTTCTGCAACTGGCTGAGCGGAATCTGTATCTGCTGGTAAGTCTGCTGTCTGACTGGAAACGAATGCTTCCTGTGCGTTGGTTTCATCGGAAATTTGTGTTTCGATGGCAGCGGAGCTGTCTGACTGTGCGGCAGATGCTGGAACTGTCATACCTGCAACAGCAAGTCCTGCAGCAAATAATACAGCTGCAATTTGTTTGTTTTTCATAAGATTGTTCTCCTTGATTAAAACTAAAACTTTATATGTAATAGATAAAATGATTGTAGGAATGTTCGGGCGCTGAACAGAATCCCGAACAATTTCTATTGTAGCAAGTTTTATTTGGAAGAACTACCTTGAATTAAGGGAAAAATGATAATTTATGAAAATCTTAAGAAATTCTTGTTGGAGTTCGTTTCTGCTTTGTTCCATTTACGCCGTGGCACCGCGTACCACGCATGCATATAATTCCCTGAAATAATAAGCACTGTGTTGCATGCGCAGATTTACGCTAAGAAAAATGAGAAAAACGAAGAGAATTGGCTATTTACGCCACCCTTGACCATATACAAAAGAACTGCTATACGTCGATTACCGACGGCGAGAAACTCAAAA
>CAKRKO010000115.1 GCA_934358495.1 uncultured Eubacterium sp.
AAATCCTATTATGCACAGATACTGGATGTTGATCCTTCCAGAATCTTCAGTGTTTCTATCATGCCATGTGTGGCAAAAAAACACGAGTGCGCAATCCCGGTTATGAATGATGCGGGAGCAGGCCAGGATGTAGATGTTTCCCTTACAACCAGAGAACTGGATCGTGTATTGAAAGCAGAACTGATTTCTCCGGCATTTCTGGAGGAAGAGGATTTTGACCAGCCGCTAGGTGTTGGATCTGGTGCAGGTGTTATTTTTGGTGCTACCGGTGGTGTTATGGAAGCTGCCCTGAGAACGGCATACTATGTACTAAATGGAAAAAATCCGGATCCGGATATGTTCCAAACAGTCCGTGGTATGGACGGTATCAAAGAAGCAGAAGTAGAGATTGCAGGTATCAAGATCAAAGCAGCCATTGTCAGCGGACTTGGAAATACAAGAAAACTGATTGAGAAAATCCGTTCCGGAGAAGCGGAATATCATTTCGTAGAAGTAATGGCATGTCCGGGCGGATGTGTTGGAGGCGGTGGACAGCCGATCACTGATGGTGTGGAACTGGCAGATGTACGAGGAAGAAACCTATACAAGCTGGATAAAAAGAATCCGTTGCGTTTCTCCCATGAAAATCCGTCTGTGATCAAAGCATACGAAGATTTCTTTGAGAAACCATTATCCCATAAATCTCATGAATTGTTGCATACGGATCATGAAGCTTGGAAAATGCCAAATCAGAGATAAATGCTCCGCGAGGATGTGCAGTGATTCTGAGAAGAATATGTCAGCTTTCGCTGACCAGAATCACGCACCAAGTCTCACGAGCGTTCGACTTGAATAACTACAGGTGGGACAGTCAGTGACTGTCCTGCCTTTTTATGTCTGTATTTAGTCTTAGAAAAATCCTGTTAAAGATCCTGTGTTGAAATCTTTTTTCATGGCAGGCATACAAAGGCATAAAATGGAATTAATAAGAAAGTTCTGGATGTTTTGCTGTATGAAATGTTTCTTTATGATGATATGTGTTTGCCTGGTATCTGTCATGATGTTCCCGTGTGCAAAGGTTTCAGGAGCGGAGAAAATGGTAACATTGGTGCGAAATCCTGGGAAGGTCTGGCAGGATTCGGCGGAACAGTTTGCAGATTTTCATTCTGCTGACCTGAATCTATATGCCAAAAGTGCTGTTTTGATAGACGCAGAAACCGGGCGGATTTTGTACGGAAAAGATGCAATGACACCCATGGCAAATGCAAGCACCACAAAGATCATGACCTGTTTGTTGGCAATCGAGAGTGGAAAGCTTGGTGATACCGTAATTTTTTCAGAAAATGCCTGTAGCATGCCGAAGGTGCGGCTTGGCTGTCCTGATGGAACACAGTTCATATTGGAAGATTTGTTGTATTCTCTGATGTTGGAATCCCATAATGATACTGCTGTAGCCATTGCGGAGCATGTGGCGGGAAGTGTGGATGCTTTTGCAAAACAAATGAATGAACGGGCGGCGGAACTTGGCTGTCAGAATACTCATTTTGTGACACCGAATGGATTGGACAGTTCCGATGCGGGCGGTGCCCATCAGACAACGGTTTATGACCTCAGCCTGATCATGGCAGCATGCATGAAAGATGACAAATTTCTGGAGATTACGGAAACTTCTTCTAAAACCATTACAAGTGTGGATGGCGCATTTCAGGCAACGTTGAATAATCACAATGCACTGCTTTCTATGGTAGATGGTGTGATATCTGGGAAAACCGGATTTACGGCAAAGGCGGGGTATTGTTACGTGGGAGCATACCACAACGATGACCGTGTATACACTTTTGCACTGCTGGCCTGTGGATGGCCGAACAACAAAGGGTATAAATGGGAAGATTCCAGAAAACTGATCGCCTATGGGAATGAAACATATGTGCGTCAACTGTGCACCTGGGAAGCGGAGCAAAAGCGGATAGCGATACATAATGGTGTGCAGAAAAATAGAGTAGAGATGGTGACAGAAAAGCAGGGGTATATTTTAGGAAAAAAGCAGAAATATGCTTATTCGGAACAGCTTGTGGCAGAGACAGAACCCATGGAACAGGAGTTATTATTGTCTGATACCGATGTGATCACGAAAGAGTGGAATCTGCCGGATTATCTGGAAGCACCGGTGCAGAAAGGAGATGCGATTGGAGAACGTGTTATTTTTTTGAACGGGTGTCAGATTCTGACACAGCCGGTATATGCGTCGGAAACAGTAGAAAAATTTGATTACCACTGGTGTTTGAATTATGTATTACTGAATGTTTTTTAATGATAGTTACAAATAATGCCGATTCCATAGCGGACTTTTTGGAATTTTTTGAGTAGAAAAAGCAAATTTCTTGATATTGTTTCTTGGCGAAATATGAGGTATACTATAGTCGGTATTGCCCGACAGCAGTGAAACAGATTTTTTATTTTTTACTGGCATGCGGGGAAAGCATATCTGACTCGACAATGTGCCGTGGCAGATAAAAAATTGGAGAAGAGAAATGAATAATTCAAATGAGCTGATTAACAGGATCAATGAAAAGTACAGCAGTATGAGTAAGGGACAGAAACTGTTGTCCACGTATATTACAGACAATTATGATAAGGCAGTTTTTCTGACCGCAGAGAAACTGGGAAAAGTTGTTGGGGTGAGCGAGTCCACGGTTGTGCGGTTTGCAACACATCTGGGGTATCGTGGGTATCCTGAATTTCAGAAAGCACTGGAAGAACTGGTGCGCAACAAGCTGAATTCCATCCAGCGAATGGAAGTAACCTATGGAAGAATCAGCCAGTCAAAGATTTTGGATACGGTGTTGCAGTCCGATGCGGAAAAAATCAAGAGCACGCTGGAACAGATTGACCAGAATGCCTTTGAAGCAGCACTGGATATTATTTTAAATGCAAAACATATCTACATTGTGGGAATTCGAAGCTGTGCACCGCTGGCAAGTTTTATGTCTTTTTATTTTAATCTGATGTTTGATAATGTGCATTTGCTTCATACCAGCAGTTCCAGCGAACTGTTTGAACAGATGGTGCGGATCAGCGAAGATGATGTGATCATCGGTATCAGTTTCCCGCGGTATTCCATGCGTACGTTAAAAGCCATGGAATTTGCAAATAACCGGAATGCGAAGGTAATTACACTGACAGACAGCGTGCATTCTCCGATGAATCTGTATTCCTCCTGCAATCTGATTGCAAAAAGTGATATGGCCTCCATCGTGGATTCCCTGGTTGCACCGTTGAGTGTGATCAACGCGCTGATCGTTGCTCTGTGCATGAGAAAACAGAGCGAGGTGGCTGAGACCTTGGAAACTCTGGAAGATATCTGGGATGAATATCAGGTTTATGAGAGTGATGAAATCAATTATATTGATGATCATATGAAAATGCGATATGGAAAAATAGACAAAGTAGACCGGGATGATGCCGGAAAAAACAAATAATACATTGCGGGATGTCTGATGTTCTGCAGATGAAAAATGAATAATAAAATCGGAGAAAATGAATGAGTAAAGTGGCAGTAATTGGCGGCGGTGCCGGAGGAATGATGGCGGCATGTATCGCGGCCGGGAATGGACATCAGGTAACTCTGTATGAACAGAACGAGAAACTTGGCAAAAAAATCTATATTACCGGAAAAGGACGGTGCAATCTGACCAATGCCTGCAATACGGAGGATTTATTTGCGGCGATCATGAAAAATGCAAAATTTCTCTACAGCGCGATCTATACCTTTGATAACCATGCGCTGATGGATTATTTTGCAGGCCTGGGTCTGAAGATGAAAACAGAGCGAGGAAATCGTGTGTTTCCGCAGTCTGATCATGCGTCTGACGTGATCCGGGTGCTGACGGATGAGTTGCGCAGAAAAAAAGTGCGCATTTGTCTGAATACAACAGTACAGGAAATTTTAAGTGATGGTGAGAAAGTGACCGGTATTCGCTGGAGCTGTCATGATACACATCAGAAAAATCAGACCGAGGAGTTTGATGCGGTGGTGGCGGCTTGCGGAGGTGTGTCTTACCCGACAACGGGATCCGATGGAAGTGGATTTGAATTGTGTAAAAAACTTGGACATACCGTTACGGAGCTGCGTCCTTCCCTGATCGGGATGACGACGGCGGAGAAGTATATTACAAAGTTGCAGGGATTGTCCCTGAAAAACGTAACACTGACTATAAAATCAGGCAAAAAGACATTATATTCCGAGTTTGGCGAAATGCTTTTTACTCATCAGGGGATCAGCGGACCGTTAGTACTGACAGCCAGTAGCTGTATTCCGGATAAATATATGAAGCAGGAGCTGCCGTTTGAAATCGATTTAAAACCGGCGTTGGAGGAAGAACAGCTGGACAAGCGTCTGCAACGTGATTTCGCGGAGAACGTGAACCGACAGTTTAAAAATGCCCTGCACGGACTTGTACCAGCGAAACTAATGCCGATATTGATCGAATTATCCGGTATCGATCTGGAGAAAAAGGTGCATTCCGTCACCAGAGAAGAGCGGCATCGGCTTCTGACACTGCTCAAACATTTCCCTGGAACCATCACGGGACTTGGAAAGATGGAAGAGGCCATTGTCACCCGGGGCGGCATCAAAGTCAAAGAAGTAAATCCGTCCACGATGGAATCGAAACTGGTACAGGGTTTGTATCTGTGTGGTGAGATGCTGGATGTGGATGCAGTGACCGGAGGATTTAACCTGCAGATCGCATGGTCCACCGGATATCTGGCAGGAATAAGTATAGAATAGGAGAGGTTTGGAACATATGAGTTTTAACATTGCGATTGATGGACCGGCAGGTGCCGGCAAAAGTACGATAGCGAAAAAGCTGGCAAAAAAAATATCCTTTATTTATGTAGATACCGGTGCCATGTACCGTGCTATGGGATACTATTTTTTACAGCATGGTATTCAGGCAGAGGAAGAGGAAAAAATAAAAGAAGCCTGTAATGATATTTCCGTTGCCCTTGCTTATGAGAATGGTGTGCAGAAAGTACTGTTAAACGGAGAAGACATTTCCGGTAAGATACGTCAGGAGGAAGTGGGTAATATGGCATCTGCTACAAGTGGTTACGGCTTTGTCCGTGAAAAACTTCTGAGCCTGCAGCAGGATATGGCAGCGAAGCACAATGTCATCATGGATGGCCGTGATATCGGAACCTGTGTACTTCCGAATGCGCAGCTAAAGATTTTCCTGACAGCCAGCGTAGAAGTTCGTGCAAAACGCCGCTATGACGAGCTGGTGGAAAAAGGAGAACATTGTAATCTGGTAGAAATCGAGAAAGATATCAGCGAGCGTGACTATCGTGATATGCATCGTGAGATTGCACCGTTAAAGGCAGCAGAAGATGCCGTCATGCTGGATTCCTCGAATTTGAACATTGATGAAGTGGTAGAAGTTATTTATGAGCAAGCAAAAAAGGCAGGATTGAAAGCGTGAAAGTAGAACTTGCAAAGATGGCCGGTTTCTGTTTTGGCGTCAACCGTGCAGTGGATACCGTGTATCAGGAAGCGGCAGAACATTCTCCGGTGTATACGTATGGACCGATCATTCATAATGAGGAAGTGATCGCAGATCTTGAACGGAAAGGTGTCAAGGTGCTCCGCTCTCTGGAAGAAGCGAAGGAGCAGCAGCAAGGCACCGTAATCATTCGTTCTCATGGTGTGACTAAGGACGAGCAGGATGCATTGATGGCAGATGGACTGCGTGTTGTGGATGCTACTTGTCCATTTGTAAAGAAAATTCATAAACTGGTGCAGGAGTATTCCGAAAAAGGCTATGATGTCATTATCATCGGAAGTGGCGATCATCCGGAAGTGCAGGGTATTGTCGGATGGTCCGATGCAGAGCACACAGTTGTCATCAATAATGTGTCAGATGCGAAAAAATTAGAACTGAAGTCACGGAAAAAGGTTTGTATTGTCGCACAAACAACATTTAATTACAATAAATTTCAAGAACTT
>CAKRKO010000116.1 GCA_934358495.1 uncultured Eubacterium sp.
CAATTTTCGTTTTCATGTTACAGTTCCTCCTTATCATATCCGGTCAGGAATCCTGAATTTCTGCCTTTTTTCGTAATTTCGCTAATGTCGCATCCAAGTTCCCTTGCAAGGATTTCCACGGTTTTCGGGGAACAGAATCCTGCCTGACATCTGCCCATTCCTGCACGGGTTCTGCGTTTCACGCCATCCAAAGTTGTGGCTCCTAATGGACGGTGGATCGCATCCAGAATTTCTCCCTCTGTCACCATCTCGCAGCGGCAGATTACATTCGCATACGCCGGATTCTTACGGATCATCTCATGGCGTTCTTCCACACTCAGTTCTTCCATGCAGACCACACCTTTTCTTGTGGATATAAACTCTGTATTATCCTCTGCCGGAAGCAGTTTTTCAATCATTTCTGCCACATAAACGCCAATCGCCGGTGCACTGGAAAGTCCAGGAGATTCAATTCCTGCCACATCGATAAATCCCGGTGCATCTGCCACTTCTTCAATGATAAAATCATTCTTCTGTGTATGTGCGCGAAGACCGGCAAATGACGTAATAGTCTGGCGTTTTGGCAGGTTCGGTGTACTTAAGCTTGCACGCTGCTGCAAATCCTCCAGACCTTCTGCTGTGGTTGCAATATTTTCCTTATCCAATTCGTCTACCGCCGTCGGTCCAAGCATCAGATTACCATGTACGGTCGGCGTTACCAGTACACCTTTTCCATATTTTGTCGGAAGCTGGAAAATCGTATGAGAGACAAACGCACCTGCTTTCTTATCCAGCAGACAGTACTCACCTTTGCGTGGAATGATCTGAATCTTCTGTTCACTGACCATGTTGTGAAAAACATCCGCATAAACTCCTGCAGCATTTACTACCAGTTTTGTCTCATACACCTGATCCTGCGTGTGAATCTCATAATATCCATCTTTTTTTACAATATTCTGAACTTCCTGGTTCAGGAAAAACTGTGCACCATTAGTAGATGCATTTTCTGCCAGTGCGATCGTCAATCCAAAAGGACATACAATGCCGCCTGCCGGCGCATACAGCGCAGCCACGACCTGATCCGATACCTGCGGTTCCATCTGCCGTACTTCATCACCGGAAATGATCCGACATCCTTCCACGCCATTTTTCTCCGCTTTTTCCAGTAATTCTTCTAATTTTGATCTGTCCGCATCTTCAAAACAAAGAACCAGTGAACCATTCCGCTTATAAGAAAAATCAAGTTCCTTCGAAAGTGCTTCCATTCTTTTGCTTCCCTGCACATTCATCTTCGCTTTTAATGTTCCAGGTGTTGCATCAAATCCGGCATGTACAATACCACTATTTGCCTTACTGGTTCCTTCACAAATATCACTGCAGCGCTCCAATACTGCTACATTTCTTTTCTTACGCATCAGTTCCCGGGCAATGGCACTTCCTGTCACGCCTGCTCCTATGATCATTACATCATACATAACATTCTTCTCCTTTAACTAATAAAAGCCGAGCAAAAATAAACCACTCTCATGGTTTTTCTTTTTGCTCAGCTCATAATCTCATGCAAATCCCTATGCAATTCTTAAGATTATTTTAGCACTAATTCTGAGAACATACAAGTGACACTTTCACTTTATTTATAAGTTACAGTTCACTCATCATATGTATCCAAATATTTCCTCATGCAAGCATGATCAATATTTGAATACATATGATGAGTGAACTGTAACAATAAAAAAGTTTGTACTTCTTCTTATATTTATGTATAATAGTAGCACTATAAAAAATGGACTCCGGAAATCTTTTTAACAGTTCTGAGAGTACATATCATACAGAAGGAGATGCTTATGAACAAAAACAATCAGAAAAAAAATGCCGGTGCCCTGATCGGTGCCGCATTCCTTATGGCAACTTCTGCCATTGGTCCGGGCTTTTTGACCCAGACCGGAAAATTCACTGACAGCTTACACGGAAGTTTCGGCTTTGTCATTTTAATTTCTATCATACTGGCTGCCATCGTACAGTTAAATGTGTGGCGTGTACTCTGTGTATCCGGCATGCGTGGACAGGATGTGGCAAATAAAGTCCTTCCGGGACTCGGTTATGTAGTAGCTTTCCTCATCGTTGCCGGTGGACTGGTCTTCAACATCGGTAACGTTGGCGGAGGTGCGCTTGGTTTTAACACACTGCTTGGTATCCCGACCACCGCAGGATATTTCCTGGCGGGTGCCATTGCCGTTCTTGTTTTCTTATTCAAAAATGCTTTAAAAGCTATGGACACACTGACTAAAGTACTTGGCGGACTCATGATCGCTGTTATCTTTGTAGTGATCCTCATTGTTCGTCCACCAGTTGGCTATGCATTAAAAGAAACCGTTGCACCATCTGCACCAATGGGCGATATCTTTCCTGCAATCCTGACATTACTTGGTGGTACTGTCGGCGGATATATCACCTTTGCCGGTGCACATCGTCTGATTGATGCCGGTATCACGAAAAAGGAAAATCTGAGTGAAATCAGAAAAAGTTCTGTCATGGGACTTGGTATCGCAACGATCGTACGTGTACTGTTATTCCTTGCTATCCTTGGTGTTGTCGTTGCTACTGCAACTTCCGGTGCTCATACACTGGATCCGTCCAACCCTGCTGCTGATGCATTCAAAATCGGTGCCGGTGAGATCGGATATCGCTTCTTCGGGCTTGTACTTTTATGTGCTGCCATCACTTCCATCGTTGGCTGTGCATATACTTCCGTATCTTTCCTGAAGACATTCAGCAAAGTAATCGAAAAAAATGAAAAATGGTTTATTGTCGGATTTATCATCCTCAGCACCATCGTTATGGCTCTGATCGGTCAGCCGGCTACTCTGCTCGTTCTGGCAGGTGCCTTAAACGGTCTGATTCTTCCGATCACCCTGGGTGTGTGTCTGGTAGCTTCCAAAAAGAAAACTATCATGGGTGAGGATTACCACCATCCAACCTGGCTGCTGATCCTTGGTATCATTGTTGTTATCATCTCTGCATACCTTGGCATCACCTCCCTTGGAAACCTTGCAACACTTTTTGCATAATGGAGCATGATCAATTATGAAAGAAACAAAAATTCTTACCGCCGGAGATTCCTCCCTGCTCATACAGTTTGGACAGGAGATTTCTCCTGAAATCAATGCACAGATCACTGCATTTGTGCATCTGATGAGAGAACAGCATCTGGAAGGTGTCACAGATGTGATCCCAGCCTTCACAAGTCTTCTCATCAACTACGATCCGCGGGTCATTGACTATCGCAAATTAAAACGCCGTCTGGAAAAATTATTAAAACTGGAAGTCAGCAAAAAAGCTTCTTCTTCCCGTATTTTTGAAATTCCGGTATGCTACGGCGGGGAATACGGCCCGGATCTTGAAAATATTGCAAAACATGCAAACCTTACCACCCAGGAAGTCATTACTATTCACTCATCCAGTGACTATCTGATCTACATGCTTGGATTTCTGCCTGGATTTTCCTACCTGGGCGGTCTGGATGCGCGTATCCACACCCCACGTCTGGCAAATCCACGTATCCGGATTCCGGCCGGAAGTGTCGGCATTGGCGGTTCCCAGACCGGCATCTATCCACTGGATTCCCCGGGTGGCTGGCAGTTACTGGGACTGACACCGGTTAAAACTTATGATCCGAACCGTGAAGTTCCGATTCTTTTTGAAGCAGGTGACTACATCCGTTTCGTCCCGGTCAGTGAATCTGATTTTGCAAACATAAAAAATGAAGTGGATAACGGTACTTATACCTGTACCATTTATCCAAAGGAGGTGTAACCCATGGGCGTTCGTGTATTAAAAGGCGGCATGCTCACAACCGTACAGGATCTTGGAAGAACCGGCTATCAGAGCCAGGGATTCGGCGTGTCCGGTGTCATGGATGTACGTTCCTTTAAAATTGCAAATCTGCTTCTGGACAATCCGGAAAATGAAGCCGTTCTGGAATTTACCCTGATGGGACCGACCTTGGAATTTACTTCCGAGACCATCATTGCTATCACCGGCGGTGATTTCCAGCCACAGGTAAATGGAAAGCCGATCAAAAACTATACCGCAGTTTACATGCACCGCGGTGATATTTTATCTTTCCGTGGAGCCAGAACCGGAAGCCGCGGCTACATCGCTTTTTCCAGTTACCTGGATATCCCGGTGGTAATGGGCAGCCGTTCTACCAATATCAAATGCTCCATCGGAGGATATAAGGGACGCCGTCTGATGGACGGAGATTATGTCGGTTTCCGTATCAAGCGAAGATATTTACCTTATTACCTGTCCCGCACCCTGGATCTGGATGAATTTGACCAGGATGAGGTGACTTTACGTGTCATCATGGGGCCACAGGATAAATCCTTTACCACCGCAGGACGAAAAACATTCCTGGAATCCGAATATACGGTAACCAGCGAATTTGACCGTATGGGATGCCGTCTGGAAGGACCGTTTATCGCCTACAAAACCACATCGGATATCATTTCCGATGGAATTGCCTTCGGTTCTGTTCAGGTACCAAGCCACGGAAAACCGATCATTCTGCTTTCCGACCGCCAGACCACCGGAGGATATGCCAAAATTGCCACTGTCATTTCCGTGGATATTCCAAAACTGGTTCAGCGGAAAACAGATCACAAAGTACGGTTTCAGGCAATCACTGTAGAAGAAGCCCAGCAATTGATGCAGGATGAACTGCACGAAATGCAGGAATTCCGCAAACAGATTTATCAGCCATGTAAAGAGGTACTGGACTGCAGGCTGGTAGCTAAGCGCCTGACAAAGCTGTTTCAGGACTAACTACTGAATAATTAAAGGAGTAACAAATTATCATGGATTTACAACAGATTGAAAAACTTGTACAGATTATTGAAAATTCTTCCATGCTGGAGTTTTCCATCCAGGAAGGCGATACAAAGATCAAAATGAGCCGCCGCGGAACTGCTGGTGTTCCGGGAGAAGCCGCAGTCACCATCGCACAGACAGCATCTGCTGCCCAGGCAGAGGAAGAATCCGAAGATGAAACTTACATCACATCTCCGATCGTCGGCACTTTCTACTCTGCTCCGTCACCGGAAGCAAAAGCCTTCGTAAAAGTCGGTGACAGAGTCAAAGCCGGCCAGACTGTATGTATTCTGGAAGCTATGAAACTGATGAACGAAATTGAAAGTGATTTTGACTGTGAAATCGAAGCAGTACTGGTCAGCAATGAACAGAAAATCGAATATGGCCAGCCACTGTTTAAGGTAAAGAAACTGGATGACTAAGGAGGCCTGCTGATGTTTCACAAAATATTAATCGCAAATCGTGGAGAAATCGCAGTCCGCATTATCCGCGCCTGCCGAAACATGGGAATCCGCAGCGTCGCTGTATATTCCAAAGAAGATCAAAACAGTCTTCACGTACAACTTGCGGATCAGCGTGTCTGCATTGGAGAAGGTCCTGCCCGCAACAATTATCTGAATATGGAACGCATTATCACAGCAGCCCGCAATGTCGGTGCTGACGCTATCCACCCGGGATTTGGATTTTTATCTGAAAATGCAGATTTTGTCCGTCTCTGCAACGAATATGGTATCGCATTTATCGGTCCGACTGCTGAAGTTATCAACAGTATGGGGAATAAATCCCATGCCCGCCAGACCATGATGGATGCCAAAGTGCCTGTCGTTCCCGGCACAAGAGAACCAGTCTATGATGCTGAAACCGGTGAAAAATTTGCTGATGAGATCGGTTATCCTGTAATGATCAAAGCATCTTCCGGCGGCGGTGGAAAAGGTATGCGCGTGGCACAGTCCAAAGACGAATTTGAATTTCATTTCAATATGGCACAACGGGAATCTGCAAATGCATTTGGTGATGATACGATGTACATCGAAAAATATATCGAAAATCCGCGCCATGTGGAAATTCAGATCATGGCAGACAA
>CAKRKO010000117.1 GCA_934358495.1 uncultured Eubacterium sp.
GCTACCTGTGGAAAAGTTCCGTTTATGAGTTCTTTCGCAATGTTTGCAGCAGGACGTGCATTTGAGCAGGTTCGTAATTCCATCGGATATCCGCATTTAAATGTAAAAATCGGTGCAACTCACGCAGGTATTTCCGTAGGTGAGGATGGTGCAACCCATCAGTGTAATGAGGATATTGCCCTGATGCGTACTATTCCGGGCATGGTAGTGATTAATCCATGTGATGATGTAGAAGCAAAAGCAGCGGTTCGTGCTGCTTATGAGTATGAGGGACCGGTTTACTTAAGATTCGGCCGTCTGGCTGTTCCGGTAATCAACGACGAAGCAACTTATAAATTCGAACTTGGCAAAGGCGTTGTATTAAAAGAGGGCAAAGATGTGACAATCATTGCAACTGGTCTGTGTGTAAATGAGGCAGTAGAGGCAGCAAAACTGCTGGCAGCAGACGGTATCGATGCAGAAGTGATCAATATCCATACAATCAAACCGCTGGATGAGGAACTGGTTATTGCATCCGCACAGAAAACAGGCAAAGTTGTAACAGTAGAAGAGCATTCTGTAATCGGTGGTCTTGGAAGTGCTGTATGCGACACATTGAGCGAGAAAGCTCCGACAAAAGTAATGAAGATCGGTGTGTATGATCGTTTTGGTGAGTCTGGACCTGGTGCAGAGCTGATCAAGAAATATGAACTTGATAGCGAGAGTATTTATAAAAAAGTAAAAGGCTTCATGGCTTAAATTCTTGTTTAGGGTAATTTGGAACAAGCAGAAACGAACTCCAACAAGAACCTGAAAAATTTTCTGTGACCACTGCGTCGCTTATTCCGACCGCTCCCGCGAACTCGCCCGCAAAACCGGCGTGCTCAGACACACTCCCGCGGTCGGGCTAGACGCAGCGGTCACAACGAAAATTTTACAATGGTTCTTTCGCTGGAGTTCGTTTCTGCTTTGTTCCATTTACGCCGTGGCACCGCGTACCACGCATGCATATAAGCTAATGGCAAAATAACTGTTGTGCTGCATGCGCAGATTTACATAAAAAAAATTGATTTATGAGAATGGTAACGTACGCTACCCTTGACAGAATAAAAAAGGAACGGCTTTCCCTTTGTTACCGACGGCAAAGAACTCAAGAACATGTAAATTTTCTCCGTCGCTGGCAATAGTGTAGCCGTTCTTTTTTCCTCTTTCAAGGGCATGCCGCTGCGCGGTAGCTGAAATCTTTCCTCAGGCTCAGAATCTAAGAACATATAGTGGCTTCGCCACCCAAATTAGCAACTATGGATAAACGTAAAGTAATTATAAATCTGTACCATACGGTTTTTTAAACTGTTTTTAGATTTTGAGCCAGAGGTAGGATCGGAGCCACCGCAACGCGGTTCCCTTGACCATATACAAAAAGAACTGCTACACTGTTGTCAGCGATGGAAAAATGAAACTGTTTTTGAGTTTCTTGCCGTCGGTAATCGACGTATAGCAGTTCTTTTGTATATGGTCAAGGGTGGCGTAAATAGTCAATTCCTTTCGCTTTTCCTTTTCTCTGTGTAAATCTGCGCATGCAACACAACATTTATTTTGCTATTAACTTATATGCATGCGTGTCGCGCAGTGCCACGGCGTAGATAAAAGAAGCTGGAAGTAAAACTCCAAGGCAAGGCGGTAGACTGATTTTCGTTATCGAAGCGAGCATAGCCCGACCGCGGGAGTGTGTCTGAGCCAACAGCTGTTTTTGCTGTTGGTGAGTTCGCGGAAGCGGTCGGAGATAAGCGGCGCAGTGCAGATAGAAAATCAGTCGTGCCGGCATTGGAGTTTTCTTCCAGCTTCTTTTAAAACTACCCTAAACAAGAAGTTGTTTTCAGAAATCGGCAAAGTTCTACAACTCTCTCATGATAAAATTCCTCGAGAAATTTAAAACATTGTGATTGTATAAAAGATAGAAAGAGGGAATCAAAACATGGGAAATCAGAAGGACAGACAGTTTCATTTACCGAAAAATATTCGTCAGATGGGAAAACTTGGTGGCACCTGTCAGATTTATGTAGAAGATTTTGTTTACACATATGTCCATCGGACATTGCACGAAGAAGTAAAAGAAAATGAAATTTCGGCAGCAGTACTGCTTGGGAAAACATACCGCCGGGGAAATCAGGAGTACATATTTATCAGTGGCGCGCAGCAGGTGGATTTTTCTTTTACAGGAGAGTCGACGGTATATGCTGAACAATTTTCGCCAGAGGAAGACATTGAGCGTACTTCGGATGAACTGACCAGTAAGGTGGATACAACTATCGTGCCGGATATCGACATTGTAGAGCAGCCGTCTGCATCTGTGGCGTCTCAGGATCGCCAACAGTTGTTCTGGGAACGGGTTTATCAGGGAATTAAAGAATATTTTTCGGATTATGAACTTCTGGGTTGGTATTTTTCACTGGAGGGTAGCAACCTGGAAGTGACGACCTCCATGCAGCAGTTTTTTGACGCAACGCAGGAACACGGTTCCCGCTTTTTGTATTATGAGGATAAGCTGAACCGGATGGATGCCTTTTTTGTACAGGCGCAAGGCTATCTGCAGCGTCTGGATGGTTATGCTGTTTATTATGAAAAAAATCCGGCTATGCAGGAATTTCTGGTGGCGCAGAACAGGCATACAGAACCGCTTCGGACAGAAACGGAACGACAGGAACGGGAAGCATCGGATGTGGCGCAGAACTATCGGGCTATTCTGAACAAACTGAATGAACGGCCGGCAAGAAAAAAGCATCAGCCGTTTGTGTACGTGGCAGGTGTGGCTGTGCTGGCTGTGGTGGCAGCTACCGGAATTTCGCAGATTGGAAATTATCAGAATCTGAAAGTGCTGGAACATACACTGCAGACGGTTTCCGGAAATGTGCAGAATGCGGATTCCAAAAATGCGCAGGACAAGCAGACAGAAGACAGTAAAAATGTAGACGATCAGGCTACCAATGCACAGGAGGAAAAACAGAATGCACAGGAGCAAAAACAGAATGCACAGGAACAAAAACAGAATGCGCAGGGGTCAGAGAAGCAGAACTCAGAAGATGAGCAGGCAGCGAAAGATCAGAACGTAGATGCTCAGGATGAAAATACTCAAAATCAGACAACAGGACAGGCTACAAGTCAGGCGGCGGACAATCAGTCGGCACAGAATACAGAACAGACAGCACAAAATCAGTCAAATAAAAATAATAACCAGAATGCGCAGAGCAGCGCCCGCTATTATACTGTGAAAAAAGGTGACAGCCTGAGGTCTATCAGTAAAGCGGTTTATCACACCACACAGAAGGTGCAGGATATCTGTAATGCGAACCAGATTGAAAACATGGACATGATCTATGAGGGACAGCAGTTATTGTTGCCGTAATCTTTCTGGACTTTCGAAAAAAAATGCTTTATGATATACAACAGATGAAAACATTCTGAAGTGGAGGAAAGTATGAATAACGCAGGAAAAAGTAATCTGCAAATGGTTCGGGAAAACTGGGAAGAAATTGAACGCAAGGTGCGTGAACATCATAAAAAGCAGTTAAAGATACTGGCTATTATAGTGGGAGTCAGTGTGGCTCTTGGAATCACATATTATATATATGTGCAACATAAATCTTATGATGACTTTCGAATCGTCAGCACAGTTGACCGCTCGGATACAAGTGCGACCCAATTTACGGAGTTCAATGGAAATCTGTTAAAATACAGCAATGACGGTGCGGCCTGTGTTACAACAGATAATCAGATCATCTGGAATCAGAGCTTTGAGATGCAGGATCCGATACTGGCTATCTGTAAACAGTATGTGGCATTTGCGGACAAGGATGGAAAACAGATTTATGTGATGAATAGCAGTGGTACGCAGGGAAAATTTAGTGTTACAATGCCGATACAGCGAATCGATGTGTCGGCCAGCGGTACAGTTGCTGTTATGATGGAGGAAGACGGAACCGGCTATCTGTCGCTTTACAGCAAGAGTGGCGAGCAGCTGGCAGAAGGTGCAATCCATGTGGAAAATGGTGGTACACCAATGGATATTGCGATTTCCCAGGATGGAGAAAAGCTGGCAGTATCCAGCCTTGATATTCATGATGGAAGTGCAAAAAGTACAGTTACTTTTTATGATTTCGGATCCGTGGGAGAGGAAAAGGTCGATCACATCGTGGCTTCCTATGCTTATGATGATGCAGTTATTCCGGAATTGACATATGTTGGTTCGGATCAATTGATTGCATTTTCGAATCAGGGAGTCTATACCTTTACTGGAGGAAATGCACCAAAAGAGGGACCGAAGAAACAGGTTGAAGATGAGATAAAATCTGTATTTTATGATGACAGTTATTTTGCACTTGTATTTGCAGCAGGAAAAGACGAAGCAAAACGGAAAGTAGTTGTTTATAATATGAAATGTGAGGAACAGACACAGTTTATCACAGATTTTCCGTTTGAAAAAATGCGTTTTTTGGATAATCACGAAATCTGCCTGTACAGTAGCAATTTGTGTTCTATTTATACGCTGGGAGGACGGAAAAAATTCTATTATGAATTTGAAGATACATTCACTGAAGTTCTGCATTTGGGCGGATATCGCCATTATGCCTTTATAATGGAAGGAAAAACACAGCAGATTCGTTTCCGACTGTTTGGAAACGAGAAAGCAGGCAGCAAATAATGAACTGGTTATTAATAGTAGTATGTGCGATCATTTTATTCTGTGCAATCCGCGGGTGGAACAGAGGATTGCTTCGAATTTTATATTCGTTGGTTTCGGTGGTGTTGCTGATGGGGCTGATTTCCTATGCAACACCGTACATCAGTAGTTATATTAAGAACAATACGGGTGTTTATGCGGCACTTGAGCAGCGCTGCACGCAGGCCTTTCGGAACAGCGGGCAGTCGAAGGTTTCAGATGTTGTTGATGACGGTACCATTGTGGCCGGTGTATCCCTTCCGGAGCAGGTTACTTCCTATATAACAGATTCTGGAAACAATCTGTTGGATCAGGCAGGGGTATATGAGGCTCTTGGCAAAAAAATGGCAGACTGGATTCTGGCAGGGATATCTTATTTTGTTGCTCTGTTAGTCGCAGGTATCATTGTATCTATGATCGGGCGTTCTCTGCGTATCATTAATCGTATTCCAGTAATCAAGGGAATCAATCGGACTCTTGGGATTTTTGCCGGAGCATTTCAGGGTTTGATCTTCGTGTGGCTGTTGTTTATGCTTTTGTCCTTGTTTGCGGGGACAGAAGAAGGAAAAATGCTCATTGGGCAGATTGATCAGAGCAGTATTTTGCGATATCTGTATTATAATAACGTCCCATCCAGAATTTTAACAGGATTTTTGTTTGGAAAATAGAGATGAAAAAGTAGATGTTGTGGTAGTATATATGAAAAACCACAACATCTATTCTTACGTTTGGCAACATGAAAAAAATGTAAAAAAATATGTAAAAAAGTGTTGACAATGTAAAGTACCGATGGTATTATCTAATAGCTGTCGCGGGGGACACGCAAGAAAAAAACAACTTAAAGGATAAAAAGTTGTTGACAAGCGCAAAAACCTGTGATAATCTATATGAGCTGTCGCATAAGCAGTGCGATAACGAATGACTTTAAGAAAGTTAAAAAAGTTGTTGACAAGCAATTGAATATCTGATAAGATATAAAAGTTGCTGAACAACAGCAAGACAAAGAACTTTGATAACTGAACAGTGAAATAACCTTGA
>CAKRKO010000118.1 GCA_934358495.1 uncultured Eubacterium sp.
GAAATAAACAGAACAAACTCTTTTTATCTGATTCATAACCAACTTCCCCCATTTCTTTACTAATAATATTGATAATAAACCTTCTGATCATCACTCATTCGTTTTTACAACGCTGATCCTTTTTTCGGCACATAAAACTGCTCCATATCCGCATGCTCCAGCTTTAATAAAGCAACTTTTTTATCAATACCACCCGCATACCCGGTTAAGCTTCCATCTGTTCCAACCACTCTGTGACATGGCACAATAATCGAAATCGGGTTATGGCCAACCGCACCGCCCACTGCCTGCGCCGACATCCGCGTAAGTCCACGCTGTTTTGCGATACATGCCGCGATTTCTCCATAAGTCATGGTTTTTCCATACGGAATTGATAGTAATATTTTCCACACTCTGTGTTGAAATTCTGATCCGCATGCAAAAGAAACCGGTGGAAAAAAATCTGGCTCTTCTCCCTGAAAATAAATGTCTAACCAACGGTCTGCCGCGTCAAATACCGGCAGCATTTTTTCTTCATACTCTTTTGATAAAGTCACAGCAAAATATTTCTGTCCATCAAACCACAACCCAGTCAATACTTCGCCATCGCTTGCCATGGTGATGCCTCCCAATGGTGATTTATAACGATGTATGTATTCCATATTTCTACCTCATATCTTCTCATCAGTCTACTTTGATGCACTTTTGTTTGCATTCAATTCCAATTGACTATCATAAACCCCTATGCTTTCTAAATTTGTCCCAGCCAATTTTTTCTGCAAAACTATTGAGATGCCTTTTTATCTAACTTTCTTTTTTCTGCCTTACCTTTTACCGTTTTGGGAGCATAATCCTTCATACCGGGAACGGCACCACCTGACACCGCCCATAGATACAGACTCGCCACGCTGCCGTACGGTGAAAATCGTCTGCGGTACTTCTCAAACAATTTTTTATCAATTTTTCTGTGATGATACACCATGCGAAGTCCCCGCAAAATTGCCAGATCGCCATAACTAAATACATCTGGTCGCTGCATACAAAATAGCAGAATCATTTCCGCTGTCCACACACCGATTCCTTTTAATGATGATAATGATTCAACCGCCTCCTGGTCTGACATCTGCCACACAGCATCCAGATCAAATTCCCCATTTTTTAATTTTTCTGCAAAATCCATCAGATATTCTGCTTTGCGAAAGGTCATTCCATATGCCTGCAATCGCGGTATCCCCGCTTCCAGAATCGTTTCTGAATTAATGACCCCTAGATCATTCTGCATTCTCTGCCAGATCGTTGCCTGGGCTTTCATGGAAATCTGCTGCCCGATAATGTGGTGCACTACGGAAGAAAAAAGATCCGTATCCACCGTTCTCTCGATCATTCCAAGTGTATCTATCACTTCCGCCAGCTTTTTGTCCTTTTGTTTCAGATATTCGATTTCTGTTTCTCCATATTCAAAATACATTTTTTCTCCGTTCTTTGATTTATCCCATTTTTACTATGTAGTCTGAAACATCATTCAACTCTATCGTCGATCTTATCACATAAACAGCATTTCACGGAAATTCGGAATTGTCAAGTAACAGATAACAATATATAATCATATCTGACGTCTTATTCCAATAATTAAATCAGGAGGAACCTCTCATGAATATAAAAATCAGAGAATGCCAGACAACCGATGCTTCCAACACCCATGCCCTGCATTTATATGAGCGCATTGGTTTCACGAAACTTGGCGTTATTCCGGGTGGTTTCCGGATGCCAGACGGACACTATGAAGACATTATACCACATTATTATATACTATAGTATATAACTTACTTCAGCAAAAATAGTCACTCATAAACTATACATATTTTTATGTGATATCGATATGCAATTTTTCATTTTCATAATATGATTCGAAATTTAGATTATAAAATTACCAAAGAGACCGACAGCATCCTTTCGTTTTTAAAGGAGCACGGCTACTCTTCCAACCTAATCGTACATTTGAAAAAAACACCGGAAAGTATTTTAAAGAACGGCATCTGGAGTTATGTAAATGAACCGCTCCATGCCGGAGACACCCTTCAGATCTGCATAGAAGAAAACGAAGGCTCCGACAATATTGTGCCAAACGAAATGCTGCTCTCCATTTTGTATGAAGATGAGGACATTCTGGTCATTGACAAGCCTGCCAATATGCCGATTCATCCTTCCATCAACCATTATGAGCAGACGCTGGCAAATGGCGTGCTGTGGTATTATACCGCCCAACAGATTCCATATACCTTCCGCTGTATCACACGACTGGATCGGGATACCACCGGTGTCACGCTTCTGGCCAAACACATGCTTTCTGCTTCTGTCCTGTCCAAAGCGATGCAGCAAAAACAGATTCAGAAAGAATATCTGGCACTTTGTGATGGTGTTACGCCAGAAGAAGGAACGATCGATGCACCAATCTGCCGTGCCGCAGATTCTGTCATTGAACGGTGCGTAGATTTCGAAAATGGTGATTCTGCCGTGACACGTTTTGTCCGGGAATGGACCAACGGACAGATTTCTCTGGTTCTTCTCAAACCGGAAACCGGACGTACCCATCAGATCCGGGTGCACATGAAACATATCGGGCATCCACTTCTCGGAGACTTTTTATATCATCCGGGGAATTACTCCATGAACCGCCAGGCATTGCACTGTGCATCCCTGACTTTTACACACCCGATCACAGGAGAAAAATTAACCATAAATGCAAAACTGCCAGACGATATGCAACAACTTTTATCTCAGTCATAAAACTTTGACTGAGATAAAACCTACGCATACCTTCCGGCAATTAGTATTTACTTCTTATTATGCAATACTTCTCTGCGGATATAATCAAAGGTCACATCCTCCCCTTCATCTGCCAGCATATACAACAATTTTTCCAGTAGTTCCCGTACTTCCGGATGCATAATATGACGATCTTTGCCATGTAGGTAATATTCCAGTGCACTGCGATCCGTATATTTTTCTTTCTGATAATTTTTCGAAGCAGACATACGATCGATAAACATTTCCACCACATATTTGTCCGGCATACGCATACCTACTATTGCCGGTTCTGACGGCATTCCGTAATCAATCCAATATTCCATATGGTGCTTGTTGCGCCCTTTGTGATGCAGCCACGCAGAAGAATACCCCTTAGCCATTCTCTCCGCATTATTCGGGCTGACATCTCCCTGATAATATTTACAGCCAACCAAAAACTCCGACGGCATATATTTTGACAGATCATGCAGTAATCCCTGCTTGTACAGACCTACCCGAAAACAGCCTTTCATGACCAGCATTTTATGATGATTGATTGTATTTAAATGTTTCCAGAATTTCAAAAAATATGCCTCCCGTTTTAATTTCCAAATCGAAGGATTGTAAAGCGGACATAAGCATCCCCCTTACCCACCGCTTAGTGCTCTGCACACTTGAAGCAGGGGAATGCTTATTTTGCGCTCAAATACATCCTTCCTCCATAGCCATACAAATAGCATACTTAAAATGTGATAAACACAAATGCCGTACTCGTCTGTATTAAATGTAAAATAAACAAATGCACCGGATAAAATGCGTAAAATACATATTTTGCCGATGGTCCTTTCTTTCCATTATACAAAAATATTGGCAAAAAGGCAATCACACCCGGCAGTTCCACGCTTCCGAAGAACAACAGCGAAATAATGACAAATGTCACTGCCTGCCCAATCACGTTCTCATGCAGCATCCAGATAAAATAAATCAATAAGATACCACCTGCACCGTAATCTGTCTGCAATGCCTGTGCCACACAGCCACAAACTGCAACTACAACAAACTGCCAGATTGTTGGAATCGGCTGTCCTTCGATCCAGGCCAGCTGTATCCTATTTCCTTTATGTAATTTCACGTAAGACGCTCCATTCTGAATCAGATCCAGCATCACCAGACCGATCGTCAATGTCCAGAACACGTTCTGAGAATATATATCCACAATTTCGTTTGAGAAAGCCAGATCAAACGGAATTTCCGAAATCAATGCAAACAGAAACATCCGTAATTCATATTTTCGAATTTTACTGGTATAAATACTTCCCTCCACAAGTAAAAACACAAACAGTGGGAATGAAATTCTTCCAATATAACGAAATATCATGTTCATCGGAAACAGTACTGCTCCCACATGATCAATGACCATTGTTATAATGGCAATCATTTTTAATGTAAAACTGTTGATGCATTTATAATTTTTTTTCATAAACACGTCCTCTTAACTTTCTGTAATTTCCACCAAATCATCTTATCATAGTTTTACCTGTATGTAATCTTATTTTTATAACAATATCAGGTACAAAAGTATTTTTATAATTTTTCATTCTATTTGCGGCATAAGCAAATTATTTATGTATTCTCTCTGTTGTTTATTTCTCGATGACTTGCGTAGCACTCGCATTTGTTATAAGATAATAGAGGTTCTATCACCATTTTTATTATGGAAATTTTATTGATAGAACGGCAACTTATTTTTCAAAATAATCCGGAGGATTTTATATATATGAATATTGCAATTATCACTGGTGCTTCCAGTGGTCTCGGACGTGAATTTGCTTTGCAGATCTGTCAAAACTACGCTTCTGAAATTGATGAAATCTGGCTCCTTGCCAGACGGAAAGAACCTCTGCTCGCTCTGGCACAGGAAATTTCTGCCACAGGAATCTGTGTCGGTGCTGCTATGCCGATGGACATTACAGATGACGAACAGATGAAAGATTTTCAGGATAAACTGGACATCGAAGCTCCTACTGTCAAATATCTGGTCAATGCTGCCGGTCTTGCCAAAATTGGCGGACCATTTACGTTGCAGCCGGAAGAATTAACCCATATGATTGATCTGAATTGTAAAGCAGCCGTTCATATGACAGCAATTTGTATGCCACATTTTGACAAGGATTCCAGAATTTTACAGATTTGTTCCACTGCCGGTTTTCAACCAATGCAGGGACTCAATGTATACGCTGCATCGAAAGCATTTCTACTCCGCTACAGTCAGGCGCTTCGCTGGGAATTGATAGGAAAACAGATTTATGTGACAGCGGTCTGCCCATACTGGATCAAAGATACCGAATTTATCGGTGTTGCAAAAGATACCAACAACCCAAAAGCGGCTCATTCTGTGCATCACTTTCCACTGGCTTCCAAGACAAAATCCGTGGTACGTCTTGCCTTGCTGGATAACAAACTTGGATTTTGGGTATCCACTCCAGGACCAGTCTGTTTTGTACATCGACTGTTCTGTAAAATCATGCCGCCGGTAGTTGCTATGGGTTGGTGGGAACTGATTCGCCGCGTATAAATTCTTGTTTGTCGTTTAAGAAACAAGATGAAAAAACTTCAATGCCGGCACGACAGATTTCCTATCTTCGCTGCGCCGCCTATCTCCGACCGCTCCCGCGAACTCACCAACAGCAAAAACGGCTGTTGGCTCAAACACACTCCCGCGGTCGGGCTATGCTCGCTCCGATAACGGAAATCCGTCTATTGCCTTGCATTGGAGTTTTTTCATCTTTGTTCCATTTACACGACGGCACCGCGTGCCACGCATGCATATAATTCCTTGAAAGAATAAATGCCGTGTTGCATGCGCAGATTAACATATCGAAAGATGACTTGCATGTAAGCGCTTGGCTATGGACGCTACCCTTGACAGAAGAAAAAA
>CAKRKO010000119.1 GCA_934358495.1 uncultured Eubacterium sp.
CAGTGGTCACAGAAAATTTTTCAGGTTCTTGTTGGAGTTCGTTTCTGCTTGTTCCAACTTACCCTAAACAAGAATTATTTTTCAATAGCATCCGTGCGAATCACAAATTTCACACTTCCGCTCATATCTTCCTTTAATCCGGAAAACGTATGATAATTCTCCCCGGCCTCAAGCACCTGATTGACACGGTCTAACAATTCTTCCACATCTCCATGATATGCCTCACTCAGTTTCTGAATACCGTCCTCATCAAACTGGATCATACCATCGCTGAGCATTTTTGCACCATCATTCAATTTTGCAGCACCATCATTTAATGTTTCGCTGTTTGAATCTAAAGCAGCAATACCGGCATTCAATTCACTGCCTTTGCTGTTTAAAGTATTTACACCGGATTTCAATGCTGCACTATTGTTATTCAGTGCTGTAGCTCCATTATTTAACGTCTGGATTCCTTTCATCAGTTCCGGAACACTTTCACTTAACGTCTGCATGCCAACAGCCAGCGGCTGAATACCCTCACTATACAGTTTCTGCACGCCGGCACTCAATGTCTGTGCACCGGCTACAAGACCACCATTTTCAATCTGGGATGCAATGGCTGATTTCGTGGAAGCAATTCCACTCTTTGCACCTTCCACAGCACCCTGTTTTGCTGCTTCTGCCGCCATTTTGCCAATCTGGGCAGATGTACCGTCAGCTATTCCGCTGATCAGCTGGTTTGATACATTAGATACAGAAGATGCTGAAGCAACAGTCATCTGGGACGCATAGTTCTCAGCGTCCGCTTCCAACGAACCGCTCTTGCCTGCGGCTGCATAAGCCTGTGCATTCAACTGCTGATAAGCAGCTTTATATGCACCATACATTGCCTGGCTGACGCCATTTTCTACCTTTGTCTGAAGTTCATCACTTCCTGTTAAAGCTGCTTTATACTGACCGGCTGCCTGCTGTGCGATCCCCTGATAAGTCTCGCCATCTTTGGCAAACATCTGATTTACCGATGTTTCTGCCTGTGCAGCCTCATCAGCTGTCACTCCTGCATTTAATGCTGCATCCAGCTGCTCAATTCCTGCGGAAAGCTTATTTGCACCGCTGACAATACCATTATCGCCTTCAAAATAAGTCTGCACCTGCAATGCACCGCCTACCAGTTGTGTGATACCGTCTTTGAGATCTCCGGATTTCTCTTCCAGCTGTTTTGTGCCTCCAGCAACCTGTGCCACACCATCAGTATAAGCATCCATGCCGGATTTCACCTGTGCCACACCACCAGTATAAGCATTGATACCGCTTTTTAACGTGGATACACCTGTGGTATATGCTTTGATTCCGTCAAGCAATGTACCAGTTCCGTCAACAAGTTCTTTGCTGCCGTCTACAAGCTGTTTGGAAGCATCGCTGAGGGAATCAATAGCATCTTCGATACCGGACAGATCAATGTCCTGATCCACATCCAGCTCCTGTAAAATATCACTCATGATAAATGTCATGGTCGTATCCAGGGAGAAATCTTTGACATCTGCAGTTACTTCCACATATTCCGGAATATTGACATCTTCCATATTCTTACTGTCCAGATCCAGACTCTCTGATAATCCCGGGAATGCAAATCCCACAACGACCTGATTACTTCCATCACTGACCACTTTTCCATTTGTCACTTCCACATTTGTGAAATCTTTATTCAGCATCATACCGGTTACAGCTGCAAACGGTACATAGACACCCTCTTCTGTTTTTTCTTTATTTGTGTAATCCACGCGGATTGTCACTTTTCCGCTCTTTCCTGCCAGATTCTCCGGTGTGATTTTCTCTCCATCCAGATAGTATGTCATTTTCATATCAATCGGAAGTTCTTTGTCTGTTTTTCCCTGATAATATATGTCATTTCCATCTGCCTGCCAGGTCAGTTTTCCATCAGCGCCCTGTGTAAAAGTCTCATCGCCCTTTACATTTTCGATATCTCTCAGATTGCTGAAATCCTCAATTGTATCTGCGCCATCAAAATTTTTAAGCCAGTCACTGACGATCACCTCATTCGGTGATCCATCCGGATCAGCTACTACATACACGGTCTCTTCTTTCTTCGTAGCATCCTCAGACCGTACATCAGTCTGTGTTTTCAGTACTTGCGTTAAAATATTTTCGGTATCTTCGTTATTTTTATCTATATCAGATTCTGCCACTTTCGTCATTTTCTGTGCGGAAGTTGCTTTCTGTCCATAGACATGATAAGCACCCACACCACCGGTCACAATAACTGCTGCCAGTACACAGGCACCGGTACGAATTACTTTTTTTGATTTAAGAAACTGTTTTACTTTTGAAAATTTCATTTTCTTTTCTCTCCTTCTTCTTTATTCTAAAACCAGCACTTGTTGCACATATCACTCTGTCAAATACCATATACATGGCCGGCAGTACAAAAATTACAACTACCATACTGATCAGAGCCCCCCGCGCCATCAGAATACACAGCGAACTGATCATATCGATATTTGAATAGATACCTACACCAAACGTAGATGCAAAGAAACTCAGTGCACTGACTACAATGGACTGTGCGGAAGCTGCCACGGCTCGCTGTACCGCATCATTTTTCTCCATTCCTGCTGCACGGGCACTCTTGTAATTATTTGTCATTAAAATAGCATAATCAACGGTTGCTCCCAACTGGATTGTTCCGATTACAATCGATGCAATAAATGGAATCGATGTGTGTGTGTAGAACGGAATCGACATATTTACAAAAATTGCGAACTCAATAACCGCCACCAGGATGATTGGCAATACAAGCGAGCGGAACACCAGTGCAATAATGACAAAAATTGCTACAATGGAAATTGCGCTGACAACTTTAAAATCGGTATCTGTTATTGTGATCAGATCTTTTGTACATGGTGCTTCACCAATCAACATCCCGTTAGCATCATAATCTGCCACGATATTGTTGATTTCATCAATCTGTGTATTTACTTCATCAGAAGCTGTCTTATACTCCGAGCTGATCAGGATCATCTGATATTTGTCATCTTCGATGATCTCACGAATAGACTGTGGAATCATATCTTTCGGGACAGATGGGCCAATGAGGCTGTCAATTCCGATAGCTGCCTTTACACCATCCACACCATCTATTCGTTCCAGCATAGCTTCCGCATCTTTTGCCTTCATATGACTGTCTGCCAGCAAAATATGTGTGGAATTCATATCAAATTCTTCATCCATTTTCTGGTTTGCCATAAAACTTTGCAAATCCTCTGGCAACGTACCTGCCAGATCATAATAAACTTCTGCATTTTTCTGTCCGTATATTGCCGGAACTAAAAGTACAGCAAAGATTAACAGAAAAATTGGAAAACGCTTTGTCACAACCCCGGATAATTTTCCGATATCCGGCAGCACAGCTTTATGTCTTGTTTTCTCCAACGGTTTGTCAAAAATCAGGATCATGGACGGCAGAATTGTGACACAGCCGATAACGCCGAATACAACACCTTTTGCCATAACGATTCCAAGATCCATACCAAGTGTAAAACTCATGAAGCAAAGGGCTATAAATCCAGCTATCGTAGTAATTGAACTTCCCACAACGGAAGTAATTGTCTGGGATATGGCATGTGCCATGGCATTTTTATGATCGTCTGCAAATATTTTTTTCTGATTTTCGTAACTGTGCCACAGAAAAATAGAATAATCCATCGTCACTCCAAGCTGCAGCACTGCACTCAGCGCCTTGGTAACATAGGAAATTTCTCCCATAAACACATTTGTTCCAAGGTTATATATAATTGCCATACCAATGCTCAGCAGAAAGAAAATCGGAATCAAAAACGAATCCATTGTCAGTGACAATACCACCAGAGATAAAATAACCGCCAGAAGCACATAAACCGGAACTTCCTTGTCTGACAAATTTCTGATATCTGTAACCACAGCAGACATACCACTTAAGAAACACTGTTCATTGGAAATAGCGCGGATCTGCTCCACTGCTTCCATCGTCTCATCTGCCGACATTGTAGTGTCATACATAATGAACATCAGTGTACCTTCGTCGCTCAAAAATATTTTTTGCATTTTCTCCGGCAACATCTCCGTTGGAATACTGATATCCGCCACACTGTCATACCAAAGCACTGTCTTAACATGATCTACATGTTCAATTTTCTCTCTCAGAGCACTGACATCTTTATTCGACATGCCATCCACTACAAAAGTAGAAAATGCTCCCGTTCCAAATTCATCTACCAGGATATCCTGGCCTTTCATTGTCTCGATATCTTTCGGTAAATACGAAAGAATATCATAATTTACTCGCGTGTGCAGATAGCCAAATACCGACGGGATCAACAACAGAATGGCTGCAATAAATATGATGATCCGCGACTTGACTACGCCTTTTCCAAATTTCAGCATCTTTTCTCATCTCTTTCTATTCAATATTTCACAATTTGGTCAACGCCCCATGAAAGGGCGGCTGTTCGTTGTAATAGAATAGAAAAAAAGATTGGATAATAGAATATCCAATCTTTTTTAAATGTCTTTATATTGTATTCTTTTTGTCATTAATGTAAATGTATCATATACATATCTATCGTTTTGTATATATATTAGAAACATTTTATCAAGATTTGTCAGATTAAACCAAATGCACATAAGACTCGCCTGTGATTCTGATCAGAGTTAACTGACATATTCTTCTCAGCATCTCAGCTAAATATCTGCAAGCACATCTGCCAGGGATCGTGTGATCATAAACCCATATACCTCGACCAGTTCTTCCGGTGAAATCTCCATCCCACTCTCGATCCATGTCATCATAATATATGTCATGGTCTGAGAATAATATGCCGCGATCCGCTCCGGCGTCAGCCACTGGTTCTTCGGCACTCTGCTCTTCATCTTCTCTTCTATCATACCAGTCAGGAGTGAACGGATTCCAATCTCTACCATCTCCTGGAAAGAATTCTGTCCTTCCATCCGACCCACACACATATAAAACTCTTTTTCCTTCTGCATCTTGGAAAAAATAATCTGCATTGCCTCGTTGATCATTCCATTTTCCACCAACGGTTGGATCGGTAGCAGAATATCCTGCACCAGAATCCATTCCAACAATCCATACTTATCGCTGAAATGGTGATAAAATGTGGGACGGATGACCCCTGCCCCATCTGTAATCTGCTTAATCGTAATCTTTTCTACTGGTTGCTCACAGGCGAGTTTCTTAAAACTCTGTGCCAATGCAGCATCTACCGAAATTTTCTGTCCGTCATTCATGTTGAATCCCCCATAAAACAAAAATACAGTTCACTCGCGCCATTCGCAAAGCGCTCATTCGGACTTCCCCGTAACTACGCTACTACCTTTGCTCATAAAAAGGCGCTCCCTTCATCATTATGCATCCAGGTAATTCCTCATGCCAACATGATCATTCCCTGGATACATATGATGAGTGAACTGTAAAACAAAAAAGCGGGTGATGGGAATCGAACCCACGTATCCAGCTTGGAAGGCTGGTGTTCTACCATTGAACTACACCCG
>CAKRKO010000120.1 GCA_934358495.1 uncultured Eubacterium sp.
CTCTGGGCATTGTGCTCAGAGGATTTTTTGATAGAATTTTGTGTCTGATTTTTATTTGCAGAGTTCAGCAACCACCTGATTGATTACCTTTCCGTCTGCCTTTCCTTTTAATTCAGCCATGACCGCTTTCATGATCTGACCCTTGTTTTTGGTGGCCAGTACATCAGCGAAGCGCTCTGTCAGGATGGTTTTTACTTCCTCAGCGGATAACAGTTGTGGAGCATATTCGTTGATGATATCGTAACGGGTCTGATATTCTTCCTTCAGGTCTGCACGATCTGCCGGGCAAGTGTCCACCTGCTCTTTTACGCTCTTTAATTCTTTTAAGATGACACGGTCAACAAGTTCCGGTTTGATATCATTCCGGCAGCCCTCATCAATTGCTACTTTTTTTACTGCAGATACCAGGGATGAGATAGCATCCTTGCGCACCTTGTCTTTGGCTTTCATAGCTGCGATCATGTCTTTTTGTAATGTCTGTATTTCCATAATGACACCTCCTGAAATTAAATATGAATTCTGCTAAGCAGTTTGTTGATATAGTATTGTTTGATATGATAATAATGCCGGCAGATGCAGTCGTGGGCAGCTTCGGAATCCTTTGCTTTGATGGCATCCAGGATTGCCGTATGTTCCTTGTAGGAGTTCTGCGCCCGATCCATATCGTCTAAAATGGTGGAGATGAATAGCATCTGCTGGCAGTCCAGCTGTTCATAAATTGTCTCCAGTCGTTTGTTGCCGGAATAGCTGACCAAAAGTTCATGGAATTTCTGATCCCAGCGGGTACAGTGATAAATATCACCGTTATCCAGAGATTTCTTCATATTTTCCAGTGCAACTTCCAATGCATTTACAGCCAGGGCATTGGATTTATTGATACATGCAGAGACCGCATAGGTCTGTAGCAGTTCGATCAGGTCGTATACTTCCAGAATATCCTCGGTGGTAAAGGAAGCAACGACAGTTCCCTTGCCCGGAACAAAAGAGAGCAAACCTTCGTGGGTCAACTGCTGAAGTGCATTCCGGATCGGAGAACGGCTGACATGGTAGATGTCACACAATTTACGCTCTACCATAACGGTTCCTTCCGGATAAGTATTATTTAAAATATCTTCTTTGATCTGCTGATATGCAAGCTGCTGTTTATTTTCTGCAGGCTGATTGAGTGAATCATATTTGCTGTTTTCCTGATTTGCCATTTGCATTTCTCCTGTTAAAAACGGACTGATACGGATCACTAAAAATAGGTATCATGGTTCCATAATCTGATGTTTGCATTTCTCCTGTTAAAAACAGGCAGATACAGGTCGACAAAATGCTGCATCTGTGGTTTTTTTGAGTGAAACACAGGTATGCCATGGAATACCTGTATGTCATAAAAAGTATAGCAAAAATGTACTTAGATGTAAAGAAACCTTTTATTTTTGCGAGAAATGTGATAAGATATGAAAAAATATAACGATTTAAAGCGTTGATGCGAAAAAGAACAGGGGATTTGGAGGACATAGATTATGATTTCAAAACGTTTAAGAGAGTCACTGGATTCATCCATTTGTATCCGTGATATTTTTGAGGAAGGCAAGAAGCTTGCTGCAATTTACGGCACAGAAAATATTTTTAACTTTACTATCGGAAATCCGAGTGTGGAGCCGCCTGCAGCAGTAAATGAGGCATTAAAAGAGATTATTGACACAGAGAAACCGCTGGCACTGCACGGCTATCCTGCAAACGTGGGACATCCGGAGGTTCGTAATCACATTGCAAATTATCTAAACGGGAAATATGACTGCAAGTACACAGAGCAGGGCATTATTATGACAAGTGGTGCGGCAGCAGCCATCGTAGTAATTGCAAATACATTGTTGGATGACGGTGATGAGGTCGTAACATTTGCACCTTATTTCTGGGAGTACAAGAGTTACGTGGAGACAATGTACGGCAAATTAGTTCCTGCACTCTGTAATATGGAGACATTACAGCCGGATCCGGAGACCTTTGAGGCAGCACTGTCACCAAAGACAAGATTTGTGCTGATCAATACACCGAACAATCCGACCGGGGCGGTATATACCGAGGAGTCCATCCGTATGGTAACGGATATCTTAAAGAAAAAACAGGAAGAGTATGGTCATCCTATCTATCTGGTTTCCGATGAACCATACCGCAAGCTTGCTTATGACATTGAAGTACCATATCTGACTCATTACTATGAAAATACGATTGTAGTATATTCTTACAGCAAGGCACTTTCTATTCCGGGCGAGCGTATCGGATATATCGCTATGGAGCCTTGTGTTCAGGATTATGAGGATCTGATCGCAGGTATGACAGCTTCTATGCGTTATCTTGGCTATGTTAATGCACCTTCTCTTCAACAGAAAATGCTGCTGAAATGCGTGGATGCCTCTGTTGATATCAGCATTTATCAGGAGACCAGAGACATTCTGTACAACGCACTGACAGAGATCGGTTATACCTGTATCCATCCGGACGGAGCGTTTTACCTGTTTGTAAAGGCTCTGGAAGAAGACGATACAAAATTCTGTGAGCGTGCAAAAGAGGAAAAAATCCTGATGGCACCGGGTACCGCATTCTATGGACCGGGCTGGGTTCGCGTGTCTTACTGTGTACCGGCAGACGTTGCAAGAAGAAGTGTGTCTGCATTCAAAAAACTGTATGACAAATATCGGAAGTAGTGATATAATGTGTATACAAATTTAGGTCGAACGCACGTGAGACCTGGTGCGTGATTCTGGTCAGCGAAAGCTGACATATTCTTCTCAGAATCACTGCACTCTAAACTTACTAAATGGATACTTGAGGTTAATTTTTCATTTGATAAGTGTCAGATTTGGAATAATTGTGTTATACATGAAATAAGCAGCATATGAATATAGAAATTTATTATAAAAAATGGGATGAGAAAAAGGAAAAATCTCATGAACTTTTGGAGAGGGCAGTACGCCAGTATGCCCGGGAGAATGCTTTCCCGCTTCCGGAACAGCTGGAACTGGTGGCTGTCGACTACAAGGAGAAACCATATTTTCAAAATGTAAAAGACATACAATTTTCCATTTCCCACAGTGGGGACTGGTGGGCATGTGCCATCAGCCGGGAAACGGTGGGACTGGATATCCAGAAGGAGCAGAAATGCCGGGCGGATCGGTTAGCCAGACGTTTTTTTCATCCGCTGGAAGTAACATGGTTGGAAAAAAATGGATACTCACATTTTTGTAAAGTATGGGCGTACAAAGAAAGCTATGTGAAATATACAGGTGTTGGACTGGTGCAGGGAATGAATTATTTTTCCGTTATAAATCCAGCCAGTGTTTTGAGTGGAGTAGAAGATGTTTGCCAGCAGTTTGTGGCTTTTCATCGAGACTGCCATATGGTGGTCACAACGAAACATAGGAGAGATTTTTCTCTGCGGGAGCTTATTGTTTGAGAATCATTGTGAAGGTGAAAATTCAGAAAAGTCAAAGGTTTTATCTGATGATTCTCAAGAAAAAGATAAGCAGCGGAGAAGCAGAAAGGAAGGTGTGAGGTATGCGAAAAAGAAAAAGCGTTGTAATGATCTGTTTGTTGGTGGTCATAGCAGTACTGATCGGGGTATCAGTGGTGACACCAGGAAAAATAGCAGACCCGGAGAATTATACCTGCGGGGCATATGCAACGGTATTTGCGTTACTGCCGCCGGTGGTAGCAATTGGGCTGGCCCTGATCACGAAAGAAGTGTACTCATCTCTGTTTACAGGTATTGTCGTAGGTGCATTACTGTACAGTAACGGTAATCTGGAGCTGATGATGAATACCATGTTTTTCAATGAAAATGGAGGTATGGTATATAAGCTGGCCAATGGCTGGAATATTGGTATTCTGATGTTCCTTGTTATGCTGGGTATTCTGGTTGCGTTAATGAACAAAGCAGGTGGATCAGCTGCATTTGGTAAATGGGCGTCAAAGCGAATCAAAACACGAATCGGTGCACAGCTTGCTACTATGGTTCTTGGCATTTTGATCTTTGTGGATGACTATTTTAACTGTCTGACAGTAGGAAGTGTTATGCGCCCGGTAACGGATACTCATAAAGTTTCCAGAGCAAAATTGTCTTATATCATTGATGCCACAGCAGCACCGGTATGTATTATCGCACCAATCAGTTCCTGGGCGGCAGCAGTTACATCCTCAGTTCCGGAAGATTCTGGAATTAATGGATTTGCAGTATTTTTACAGACAATTCCGTACAATTTATATGCAATCCTTACTTTGGTTATGATTATTGGTCTGACCGTGTTCCGGGTGGATTATGGACCAATGCGTACGCATGAATTAAATGCAATTAAAGGGGATCTGTTTACCACACCGGAGCGCCCATATGATGAAAGTGATGAAGGGAAGGAGAGCAGTAAGGGAATTGTATTGGACCTGGTTCTCCCAGTTGTTGTGCTGATTGTGGCCTGCATAGTCGGAATGGTATATACCGGTGGATTTTTTGAGGGAGAAAGCTTTATCAGTGCATTTTCAGGATCCGATGCATCTGTCGGACTGGTGATCGGTGGATTTGTAGCACTTATTTTTACTTTTGTATATTACATGCTTCGAAATGTCATTTCTTTCCAGGAATTTGCAGAATGTATTCCGGAAGGATTTAAAGCAATGATTGCTCCGATTCTGATTCTGTCCTTTGCATGGACACTGTCCGGAATGACGAATCTTCTTGGAGCGAATGTGTTTGTGGCAGATCTGGTAGCAGGATCCGCAAATTCATTGCAAGGCTTCCTGCCGGTGATTATTTTTGCCGTGGCAACAGGTCTGGCTTTTGCAACAGGAACTTCCTGGGGAACATTTGGAATCCTGATTCCGATCGTAATCGGTGTATTTCCATCCGGAACAATGATGGTTATTTCTATTTCCGCATGTCTGGCAGGTGCTGTATGTGGTGACCATTGTTCTCCGATTTCTGATACAACGATCATGGCATCAGCAGGTGGGCATTGTCATCATGTAAACCATGTAACCACACAGATTCCGTATGCAATGACGGTTGCAGCAATCTGTTGCGTTGGAT
The DNA here is from genome assembly GCA_934358495.1 of uncultured Eubacterium sp. GTDB lineage: Bacteria > Bacillota > Clostridia > Lachnospirales > Lachnospiraceae > Eubacterium_I. Next base: position 5,069 of record CAKRKO010000120.1, read on the forward strand.
ATGCGCTGATAGGTATATTTAATGCGATTGGGATGCTAGGCGCAGCATGGATCGCACTGCCGATCTGTATCGTGTTTGAACTTTTACTGTTACTTGCACTGCGGAAGAAGTACGGCAGAGAGGATATCTGATGAGAGTTGACTTCTCGCATAGGTGACGAACAACTAGATTATATTTGAGGGGAAATTTGAACTCACATTGTGCTATTTTGCAGGAAAAAATTTGAATATTTCTATTATTTAGAACTTTGAAAATAATAATAGGATAAGTGAGCGGATTCCGTTCAGAAATAGAAAATCTCCCGGAGCAGATGTATGAAGATACTTTGTTTTCGGGA
>CAKRKO010000121.1 GCA_934358495.1 uncultured Eubacterium sp.
CTAACAGAGATAACACCTGTTTTCTCATGTGAAAACCACCTTTCTACGTTACTGCACATTCTAGCAACATCTATTTTCTTTGTCAAGGGCAGAGACCCCTTTGTGGAATCATTTTTTTACACTTTTTCCATATTTTTTATTCAACAGGAATATTTATAAGTGCCCCAAAAGTATCCAGCTTCCGATACAGTAACTGCGCTGTCTCTTTATCTGGTTGTGTCAGATCCGGTATCATGATGACACGGCAGCCCGCATCATGTGCAGAGCGGACTCCGTTTGGAGAATCCTCTACGGCATAACATTCCTCTGGTGTCACACCAAGTGTATGGCAGGCATATGCATAAACATCCGGTGCCGGTTTGCCCCGCTCCACCATGGTTGCGCAGATTACTGCATCAAAGTACCGCCGGATTCCGGCAGTACACAGATTATGCTCTGCCTGTTCCGGTCCGGTCGCTGTCACAACCGCAAGACGGTATCCCTGTGCTTTTAAAAACTGTAACGTCTCCGGAACTGCCGGTTTCAGTGGAATCTGTCCTGACAAAAAGTCTTTCATCAATTCTTTGCGATGTTCCCGGATTGCCCGGTAATCCACCTCCGGTCCAAACCAGCTTTGGAACTGTTCCAATGCGAAGGGACGCCCAAGACTGCGAAGTTTTAATACTTCCTCCTCCGGAAGTTCATATCCCGAATCGGAAATTGCCTGTTTCCAGGCGCGGTTATAATATTTTTCCGTATCAAACAGAGTTCCATCCATGTCAAACAAAAACGTTGTCATATTTCTTCCTTACCTTTTTTCAAAACAATTCACAAGTTCCGTAAAGCAGGCATTTGCTATCCGCTTTCGCTGCCTGCTCATGAACGCATTCCTGTTACCCGTTGATTTTTTCAATCTCCATATTTTTCGGCAAAATCAGACTAAGAATAATTGCTACAACAAATACGACAGCCACGCAGTTTGCAGAAAATACGTCTTTGACGATCTGCGGAAAAATATTCCAGATTTCCACTTCACTGGTGGAGGTAAATCCGATACCAACAGCAAGTGATAATGCTGCGATGGTTACGTTTCTCTGGGAAAAACCTGTTTTTGCCAGCATCTGTATACCACTGATCATGATCGTACCAAACATCATAATGGTACATCCACCCAGTACGGACTGCGGCAGACTTGCAAAAAAATTGCCGATTGGCGGAAACAGACCTGCAAGGATCATAAAGACAGCACCTGTCATAATTGTAAAGCGGTTGACTACTTTTGTCATATTGACAAGACCAACATTCTGGCTGAAAGAAGTAACCGGCGGGCATCCGAATAATCCGGAAATAGAGCTTGCGAAACCATCACAGGCCAATGCTCCGGAAATCTCTTTTTCTGTGATCTCACGATCAAGACCACCGGAAACAAGTGCAGTGGAATCACCAATCGTCTCTGCTGCGGATACCATAAAAATAATGGCAACAGAAATGATCGCACTCAGATTAAATTCCGGGCGATACGGGAGCAAGTGCGGCAGAGAGATCAGACCACCATCCAGCATACCAGACAGATCCACCTGTCCCATGCATAACGCAATGATATAGCCTACGATCAGTCCGACCAGTACGGACAGCTGTTTTAAATAGCCTTTTGCCACGGCATTAAAAATCAGACAGACAGCCAATGTCACCAGGCCAAGCACAAGGTTCTTTACAGATCCGAAATCATCAGTATAACCACCGCCGAAAGAACGGGCACCTACGGTAAACAGGGAGTATCCGATGGCGGTAACTACGGATGCCGAAACTACCGGTGTAATAAACCGTTTCCAGTATTTTGCAAACAGACCCAGGACACCTTCACAGACACCACCGACCAAAACGGCACCGATCATTGTCGGATAACCGTAGGTGCCACCCACGTAACTCAAGATTGTCACAAAGGTAAAACTTACACCCATAACGATTGGAAGTTTTGCACCGACTTTCCAGACCGGATATAACTGGATCAATGTCGCAATACCTGCAACAAACATAGCATTCTGTAACAAAACCGCCAGTTCCTTACCGCTTAAACCGGAAGCCAGACCGATCATGGTGATTGGTGTCAGATTCGATACAAACATTGCAAGCACATGCTGCAGGCCGAAAGGAATTGCCTTCAGCAACGGCACACGCCCATTCAACCGGTAAATATTTCCGATCGTTGCATTCTCTTTTGATTTCATTTTCATACCTCTTATTTTCTTTTTTACACGCTGCCTATCGGCAGACACAAAACATTTTCATCATAACATCTATAATTTTGTTTTGCAATGACAGTCTGTACTTTCTTGCCAATTCTTTGCCACTGTGCTATGATAAATTTTAATACTTCAGAGCCAACACTACATCGATATGTTTCTGAATGATCACACAATTTTTGAATTAATAATGGAGGTTTTTTATGATAGAAAAATGGGATATCACTATTCCGGAACTCACCGGAGACGAAGTGCGAAGTGCATACATCTGTCTGCCAGAGACATACACATCCGACACCAACCAGCGGTTTCCGGTACTGTACATGTTCGACGGGCATAACCTCTTTTTTGACACCCATGCCACCTATGGTAAATCCTGGGGACTGAAAGAATATATGGAATACACCCATACCCCGCTGATCATCGTAGGCATCGAATGCAACCACAGCCCGGATCACGGACGACTGCAGGAATATTCCCCTTATGACTTTACTTTACCGAAGGAAGGCAAAATAACCGGTAAGGGTAAGATCACCATGGACTGGCTGATCCGCACCTTCAAACCATACATTGATACACATTACCGAACTCTTCCGGATCGGGAGCACACCTTTATCGCAGGAAGTTCCATGGGCGGACTGATGAGTATTTACGCTCTTCTGCACTACAATCAGTTTTTTTCCCGCGCAGCGGCACTCTCCCCATCCCTGTGGATTGCGCCAAACGACTCCATGCAGATGATCCGGCGTTCCCACCCGCTTCCGGGAAGCATCCTGTACATGGATTATGGAAGCCGTGAAATGAAACAGCATCGAAAAATGAACCAGGCTTTTGAACAGGCAGCTAATCTGCTTCTGGAAAAAAATATTTATCTTAACTGCCGCATCGTACCGAACGGCGAACATTGTGAGGCAAGCTGGGAAAAACAGATTCCGTTTTTTATCAATACACTGATGTATGATCTGTAACCATCTTTCCTATCATATTATATAGAAGTAACACAGGAGGACCTTTCCATATGAACATACAATATTTCAAAAATTACAGTCCAGCACTAGGCCGGGATATGGAATGCAAACTGTACGGTCACGGCGGACAGCCAATTCTTTTTATTCCCTGTCAGGACGGACGTTTTTTCGACTTTGAAAACTTCCAGATGACAAATGTATGGGCACCATGGATCGACTCCGGGGAAGTCACCATTTTCACGGTGGATACCATTGATACAGAGACCTGGTCCAATACAAACGGTGATTCGCGCTGGCGCATCTGTCGCCACGAAGACTGGTTTCGCTATCTCACCGATGAGATGGTTCCTTTTATCCATGCAAAAATGAAAGAATATCAGCCTGATTATACAAACAGAGGAATCATTGCCTTTGGATGCAGCCTCGGTGCTACTCACGCAGCAAATCTGTATTTCCGCCGCCCGGATCTTTTTAATGGTCTGCTTGCATTAAGCGGTATTTATGATGCCTCCTATGGATTTGGTTCTTACATGGATGATCTGGTTTATATGAACTCACCCGTTCACTATCTGCCAAATTTACCGGCGAATCACCCTTACATGGAATTGTACCGCCACCGCAAAGCAATCATCTGTGTCGGTCAGGGACCATGGGAAGAACCTGCCAGCACTTATCAACTTCGGGATATTCTGCAGCAAAAGCAGATTCCGGCATGGGTTGATTTTTGGGGATACGACTGTTCGCATGACTGGGACTGGTGGTATAAGCAGGTAACTTACTTTGTGCCCCACCTGCTGTATGATCCGGTGTAATTTGTAATAAATAGAAATGTAATGAACAAAATACAATACGAGAGAGAAAACAATTATGAAAAATGTGATTTTTATTTCTCCGAATTTTCCGGAGAATTACTGGCACTTCTGCCATGAATTAAAAGAAAATGGCATGAATGTTCTGGGTATCGGCGACTGCCCTTATGACAACCTGCGCCCGGAGCTTCAGGAAAGCCTGCAGGAATATTATAAAGTAGACAGCCTGGAAAACTACGACGAAGTCTATGGTGCTGTCGGCTACTTTATCTGGCATTATGGCCGCATTGACTGGCTGGAATCCAATAATGAATACTGGTTAGAGCAGGATGCCCGTCTGCGTACTGATTTCAATATTCCAAGCGGTTTTCATAATGAAGACATGCCACGTATCAAATATAAATCCCATATGAAAGAATATTATCAGCGTGTCGGTATTCCGGTGGCCCGTTACCACATGGTAGACAACTATGAGGGCTGTCTGAATTTCATTCATGAAGTTGGATATCCTGTTGTTACGAAACCAGATAACGGTGTCGGTGCCTCCCATACGTTCAAAATTTCTTCTGATGAAGAACTTGGTAATTTTTTCGCCAACAAATGGGATGATACCGTTTATATCATGGAAGAATTTATCAACGCTGAGATCAACTCCTACGATGCGATCATCGACTCTCACGGTAATCCGATTTTTGAGGCAGGAAATGTCACCCCAATGTCTATCATGGACATTGTAAATAATGCCGACAACGCACTGTTTTATATTGTGAAAGATCTGGCAGATGACACCCGTCACCTCGGCAGAGAAACCGTAAAAAGTTTTGATGTGCGCAGCCGATTCGTACATTTTGAATTTTTCCGCCTGCTCTCCGATCATGAAGGGCTCGGCAAAAAGGGAGATCTGATGGCACTGGAAGTCAATATGCGTCCTTCCGGCGGCTTTACTCCGGATATGATCAATTTTGCCCGTGAAACCGATGTATACAAAATCTGGGCGGACATGGTTGCATACGATTCCACACAGAAACAGGTTGGTGCTCACCACTTCTGCGCTTTTGCAGGACTGCGGGATGGCAAGGATTTCGCCCTGACACCGAATGATATTATCGAAAAATACACGGAGCAACTCAAGATGGTAGAACGGATGCCGGATGCGCTGGCCGATGCCATGGGAAATCAGATGTATCTGGCTACTTTTGACAGCGAAGAAGAACTCAATGCGTTCTTTGCGGATGTAACCAGATTGAAAGAGGTTGATACTTCTGAAGAATCTGAAACAACCGAAACTATTATAGTTCAAGTCGAACGCACGTGAGACTTGGTGCGTGATTCTGGTCAGCGAAAGCTGACATATTCTTCTCAGAATCACT
>CAKRKO010000122.1 GCA_934358495.1 uncultured Eubacterium sp.
GCAAGACTAAGGATCTTGTGACTATTGCAGTCGTGTGGGTTCAAGTCCCATCTTCCGCATCAAAAGACCTCAACCTTTGGTTGGGGTTTTTTTTGTGGACGGAGACATGAACCCAAGGTTCATGTCTCCGCTTCGCTCCGGTCTGTTAAATCATCATGGATAATATATTGTAGAATCTCTTTGAACGTATTTTTTGTTCCCTGTTACATTGCATATTATATTTTTTCTTGAAGATATTTCATCAATCATGTATATTATAATGGTTTGATACCCAAACAAATATGAAAGAAAGGTTTTTATATACATGAAAATAACAAAAAAGAAAAAACTCAGCATCAAAAAAGTTGTACTCAGCATCATAGCAATTCTTGCTGCACTGTTTGTTCTGATTTCCCTCTTTGCCGGAAATTATCTTGTGAATTATTCTATTGGTCGTTCCGGTGACGGTGGAAACAGAACCGTTGCCCTGGAAATTCCGGAAACAGCCGATAATACAGAACGTACAATCGCAGAAGGCAAAATTGCTCAGCAGGAAGCAAACGAAGCTTTCCTTGCTGAAAATCCGGGACAGACGGTTGAAATCACAACTGAAGATGATATTCACTGCAATGGTGTTTATTATCCAAATGGCGAATCCCATGATTGGGTAATTGCCCTGCATGGCTACCGCGGTGATCATCTCGGTGCAACTAGCCTGGCTCAGCACTACTATGCTCACAATTATCAGGTATTGACTCCGGATCTGCGTGCCTGTGGTGATACCGATGGTAATTACCTTGGCATGGGCTGGCTCGATCGAAAGGATATCCTTTCCTGGATTGACTGGATCATCGCTCAGGATTCCGATGCCAGAATCGTTATTCACGGTATTTCCATGGGTGCTGCCACAACCATGATGACAGCTGGTGAAGATACCCCGGATCAGGTAGTTGCCTTTATAGAAGACTGCGGTTATACCAGCGTGTGGGATATTTTTTCCAGTGAATTGAAACTTCGTTTTGGTATGCCGGAATTTCCGCTGATGTACACTGCCAACCTGTTTGCCATAGCAAAAGCCGGTTACTCTTTCAAAGAAGCATCTGCTCTAAATCAGGTAAAAAACTGCAAAAAGCCGATGTTGTTCATTCATGGTACCGCAGACGATTTCATTCCATATGAAATGATGGATATTTTATATCAGGCAAAACCTGGTAATAACAAAGAAAAAATCACGGCCCAAGGTGCAGGTCACGGAGAAGCAATGTATCTACTGGGCGAGGAATACTGGGATGATGTCTTTACTTTCTTAGAGTGAACTACATCGGAAGTTAAATCACCTGGGGCCACTTACTAACCTAATTCGGATTACAAAATTGCCTCGTTTCAGCTTCAGCAGTATTACGTATGATCAGTGGTATATTTTATTAGATTATTTTCAAAAATATAGCTTGACATTTTATACTTATTTTGTTATTATAATCAAGTCGTTTGAAACAACTACATAATGACAAATGCGGAAGTGTCGGAACTGGCAGACGAGCAAGACTAAGGATCTTGTGATTATTGCAATCGTGTGGGTTCAAGTCCCATCTTCCGCATCAAAAGACCTCAACCTTTGGTTGGGGTCTTTTTTGCACATTATCATGAACGCAGTCGCTTTGCGACCTGTCAGTGGGGGCCTTTAACTCCCACTGACATAAGCCTCCCACCTTACCACCGCTTAGTGCTCTTCACACCTGAAGTGAGGGAATGCTTATTCTGCGTTCAGATACGGTGCCGCATCCTGCACAAATTCTTCCTGGTTCACTGCTCCGCCCAACAGCTTTCTGGTCAGATTCCGCCAGTTATCACCATCCTCCTTCTCCAACACAGCATACCACAAAGGTGTGTAGTGAACTGCCTGATCCAGCTGCTCATGAAACTGCCGTACAGCCAGTGCTTTTTCTTCCGGTGCCTGTAGACCGCTGTCTTTTACAAAATCCACATAATCATACTGTGTCACATTGCGCTCATTTACCCGTTTTGCAAATTCCAGGCATAGCTGTGCTGCCTCATCCGGATAGTTCGTGTCCGAACTGATACAAAGTCCCGGAGTCAGGGTATGGTTAATATCTACCATATATTGTGTATAAGAATCATCATAGGCCGCATTGCAGCTTGGAAACTGTTCCATACTGAGAGCATCTGCCCCCATCTCATCCAGTAAATGATAAACGATGGTTGACTGATGTGGAAAAAGCACCGCTTTCCCATCTGCAAAATTCTGCACCGCTTCTACTTCTCCGATTTCCAGAAATTTTTCAGGAAAGGCATTCATCTCTTTTAGCTGTATTATTTTTTCCGCTGCCTGTGTAAACACCGGAGCTGAAAAATCTATTTCCCCGGAAGCCAGTTTTTCCTGTGCATAAGGATCAATACGGTTTACGATCACCGTATATAGCAATTCTCCCAGCCAACTATCCTTGTCTCCCAGCTCTATAGCTGCATATTCTGTCCCATGTGCTTCATTATAGGTATTGACCTGCTGTACCAGTGTCACCAGTTCTTCCCATGTATGTGGCACCGTAAGTCCCATCTCCTGCATGAGATTCTTGTTGCAGTAGGTAACGGCATATGCCTCCACCAGACATGGGATGATATAATTGTGTCCATCTTGATAAGGCAACACATAATTATCGGCAAACTTTGTCTCCGATGCTTCCAGATATTTTTCCACCGGCAGACAGGCATTCGCATCAAACAGAAAATTTGGATAATTTCCTCCCCATACGGCAAAAACATCCGGCAATTCATCGCATACCAGCGCAATCTTCAGCTTGTCTTTGATCTGTTCTGTGGAATACGTCTTCAATTCAATGTCATAACCATATTCCTTCGCCAGTTCTTCCCACAGATCTACATAATAGGTTCCCGGTGTATTTTCATCAAAAAAAGCCCAGACCGACAGGGATACCTTTTCCCCGGAATCTGTCTGAACATTCGTAGCTTCTGACGTTTTTGGCTGCACTGCAGTTTTACATCCGCTGCACAGCAGAACTGTTCCAAGCAAAATTACCAGCAGTAGAGCTGTAAGCAGACTTCCCATGATATCATTTTTCTTTTTTACTCTGTATTTTTTCATCCTGTTTCCTTTTTTCTTCTTTACTTTATCTGCGCTCACAATACCATCAGACAAATCCCGCCATGTTCCACTCGACAAATGATATCTCATACTGGTGATTGTATCTTTCTGTGCTTTATTTTCACATGAAACCCATGCTTCGTCAAGTTCCGATTTGCATTCAAAGTTTCAATGGCAAAACCCCCAGACAACATACATTGCCTGGGGTCCTGTTTCACTTGTTTGCTTAACTTTTTTATAGATAAAATCAGATTGTTTTTGCAAAAGTCTCTGCTTCTTCGCTGCCTTTTGCTTCCTGTTCTGCAATCCAGTCTGTATTGTATTTGTGATCTTTTACAAATACGATGATCACAATCACATTGATCAGAGCCAGACATGCATCAATGGCATATGCGTAACGAATGTTTCCACCTGTCATATTCATAACTGCGCCGTTGATGGCAAAGGTCAGTGCTGTAATGATACCCTGAATTGGGAACAGTACCGAGTTTACTTTATCAAATCCTTTTCTTCCGAATACAGATGCCGGAAGAGAAGTGGTGAAGTTTGCACTTCCACCGATACCGATACCGATCATAACGATAGAGATCCAGAAGCCTGCCATCGTATCTGTGAAATTGAATAATAATGCACATGCATACCAACATCCAAATACGATCATTGCTTTCTTTGTTCCAAGTTTCTGATCCAGCACACCGATCAGAAAAGATCCGACAACACCTACGATGGCACATGCAGACATAATACTTGCAGCTACGGTAATAGAGAATCCAAATCCGTTTGTAGTACGGTTGATCATCTGTGACATGGTTCCTACGGAGCAGATCTGGAATACACCGGTTACCAGTGCAACAATCCATACCTGATCACATTTTAACAATTTTCCAATCGTCCAGCCGCCATCTTTATCGCTGTCTGTCCCATCAGAAGTATCATAAAATTCATCATATACTTCTTTGGATACGTGATCCGGATAATAGCCACGCTCAAACGGAGTATCACGGACAAATAAAATTCCGACAATACCAAGGATGATACATCCGATAGAAATCGGGTAACATGCACGGGTTACACCAAATCTTCCAACCAGGAACAGGATCAGTGGTACATAGATTGCTGTTGCAAGGTTGTGTCCCATCGTTGTATATCCCATAACAATTCCTTTTTTCTTAGGAAACCAGTTTGCAACCAGAACACCGCCGCACAGATAACCTGCTGACATGATGGTTCCGCAGGTAACTGCCATCATAATGGTATAAACAACAGGGTTTGGAGCATTCAGTACGCCGATGTATGTGATACCGGCGATGATGCAGTTAATACCGGACATATATCTGGAACCGATCCTGCGGTTTAAAATACCGATTACGATAAACAGTGCCACACCTATGATTCCGGCTATGGAATTACAAGTGGAGATCGTTCCTGCCATTTTTGCACTTCCCAGCATATGTTCTGCAATTTTTCCTGCAATATTGTTACTTCCATCGTTGATCATTCCTACATAAAACCAGAACATCAGCATCATGTAAATGATGTGGAACCAACCATGTACGCCAAACGCAACCACTGAATTTTGATTGTCTTTTTTCTTCATGTTTCAATTTTCCTCCCAATAATAAATACTTTTTCTGCACGAAAACCCTAACTCCTTCGCGCTCTTCAAACCTCCTTTATTGTATCGGAAACGCCGTTTAAAAATATAAAGAAAATTTCGTTTTTTATTGACTATATTTGGGAAATATAGATTTTCTTTGTCTTATTACATTTTTCTGTTAAAATACTATGGTGTAAGCGTCAATAATATTGAAAAAATATGACTTTCCATCTATAACTTGAGGTAACCTTATGAAAAAAAAATCACTAAACATACATAAACGAGATAATCAGAGTTTCCGACACCGGCTGCTGCTGTCCATTTTCCGGATCGCCGCTCCGGTCACTGCCATCGTCTGTACCGTTTCCATTGTTATGCTGACTCTGAACTACCGCCAGACCGTCATCAATTCCCAGGCAGCCGCTACGGAAAAAGTCCGCAGCGACATAGCACATATTGTCGATAATACACAGATCTTATCCCAGGATATGATCTTCAACAGCGAAATCCAGCAGATTCTTGCCAGCAGTACCGCCGGCGAGCAGTTTCCACAAAATACGGACGTTGCCTACCACATTAACGGTTTTATCGCCAACCGGGATTATATCAACTGTGTGATCCTGACCGG
>CAKRKO010000123.1 GCA_934358495.1 uncultured Eubacterium sp.
AGTGCCAGAAATGTCTCCTGTACTGCATCTTCTGCCAGATGGTCATCCTGTAGCCTTTCACGTGCCAAATACCACAAGAAATATCGATATTTATGATAAAGCTGAACAAATTTGGACCGGTCCTCGTCACTGTCCAGCATGGTTAAAAACAAAAGCATAATGTTTCCTCCCCCGTTTTTTACAGACATCCGTAGTAAAAAGATTTTGTTTTATCTTTCTATATATAATAACGTAAAAACGCAGCCGTTTACTACAGGATTTTTTTATTTTTATACAATTCTTGTTTAGTGTGGTTTAAAAAGAACTGCTACACTGTTGTCAGCGACGGAAAAATGAAACTGTTTTTGAGTTTCTCGCCGTCGGTAATCGACGTATAGCAGTTCTTTTGTATATGGTCAAGGGTGGCGTAAATAGCCAAATTTCTTTGTTTTTCTCATTTTTCTTAGCGTAAATCTGCGCATGCGACATAGTGTTTATTAGTTCAAAGAAGTGTATGCATGCGTGTCACGCAGTGCACGGTGTAAATGGAACAAAGCAGAAACGAACTCCAACGAAAGAACCATTGTAAAATTTTCGTTGTGACTGCTGCGTCTAGCCCGACCGCGGGAGTGTGTCTGAGCACGCAGGTTTTGCGGGCGAGTTCGCGGGAGCGGTCGGAAATAAGCGATGCAGTGGTCACAGAAAATTTTTCAGGTTCTTGTTGGAGTTCGTTTCTGCTTGTTCCAAATCACCCTAAACAAGAATTACGCATCGTATGCCATACGGAACACTTCCAGTATATCATCGTATTCCAGTTCTTTATAACCGATCAGAGTACGAGTCTTTCCTCTGGAGCAATTCAATGCCAGTGTTTCCAGATCAGATTCCTTCACACCAAGCATTTTCAGATTGGTTGGCATTCCAATAGATGTATAAAACGCTTCCTGCATATTAATAGCCGTCTCAACGGTTTTTTCCGGATGTTCAAAATCCACATCCACATTCCATACATTCTTCGCATACTGTAACCAACGGCTGATGTTTGCTTTGTATACATAACGTGCCCAGCTGCACCAGAGTGCTGCCAGACCAGCTCCGTGTGCCACCTGTGTATACATTCCGGAAACCTCATGTTCCAGCTGATGAACGACAAGCTGTGTCTTGCGTCCACATCCGGTCAGACCATTATGTGCCAATGAGGAAGCCCACATCATATTAGCGCGCGCTTCATAGTTTTCCGGATCAGCCAGACAATCTTTTCCAGCCTTCATTACATTTTTGATCACTGCTTCTGCAATGGCATCCGTCAGATAAGTATCTTCGCCCGGGCAGAAGTAACGCTCAATGGTATGCATTCCAATATCAACAATACCACATGCTGTCTGATACGGACTTACCGTGTAGGTCAATTCCGGATTTTCAATGGCAAAATCCATGCGGTTGCAGCTGCATCCATAGCCTCGTTTTTCATTTGTTTCCGTATTTGTAATAACACAGGAATTGGACATTTCAGAACCTGCTGCTGCCAGTGTCAGAATTGCTCCTTTATGTAATGTTTTCTGTGGTACACATTTTCCCAGCGAAAAATTCCACACGTCAATATCCGGATTTGCCACACCATTTGCAATATCTTTGGAAGAATCCAGTACAGAACCACCACCAACGGCTAATACAAAATCAACGCCTTCCCGCTGGCAGAGTGCGATTCCTTCCCGCACCAGCTTCAGTTCCGGATTGGCTGTCACACCGCCAAGTTCCACATAATCAATCTCTTCTGCTTCCAGTGCTTTTTCCACGCGGTCTAACAATCCACTTTTTCTGGCAGACTGACCACCAAAATGAACCAGCACTTTCTTCGGTGCAAATCCGGCAATGATTTTTCCTACGTTTTGTTCTTCACCTTTTCCAAAATACACTTTTGTCGGTGTTTCATATACGAAGTTTTCCATAATACTTTACCTCCATTAAGCTATACTTCCAGCTTCATATCGCCTTCTTTGATCCATCCGGCTTTTCTCATTCCTTCTGAGAAGATCAGTGTCACAACTGCCGGCAGAATAAAATGCATGAGAAGAATCTGAATCAGTGCCACTTTAGATGACATTCCTGTCTCAAGCATCGCACCATAAGTAGCAATCTGACCTACAAATCCTGCGGAACCCATTCCTGATCCGATCGGTGTACTTACCATATGAAGTACTGCTGATGCGACCGGTCCCAAAATCGCACTGGAAATGATCGGTGGAAGCCAGATCAGTGGTCTGCGCAAAATATTTGGCACCTGAAGCATGGATGTTCCGATTCCCTGTGCGATAAAACCGCCAAATTTGTTTTCCCGATAACTTGCTACCGCAAAACCAACCATCTGACAACAGCATCCAATGGTTGCCGCTCCGGCTGCAAGCCCTGTCAAGCCCATGGAAACACCAAGTGCTGCAGAACTGATCGGTAAGGTCAAAATCATTCCCATCAGAACGGATACTGCAATACCTCCAAGAATCGGAGATGCCTCTACGTTAATATTTACCAGATTTCCAAGCCATTTCATAAAATTAGAAATCGGCGGTCCTACAATAAATCCTGCTGCCGCGCCGGTACAGATAGATACCAGTGGTGTCAGAATAATGTCAATCTTTGTTCTTCCTGCCACCAATCTGCCGCACTCAATACCAATCAGAGCTGCCACAAAAGCGCCCAGAGGTTCTCCTGCTTTTCCAAGCGCAAAGCTTTCCATTCCAAGTGTCGGAAATGCTCCGATCATACCAGCTACCGCTGCAGATACCGTCACAAGCGGCCCCTGCTTAAATTTTGCTGCTACACCAACGCCAATACCTGCGCCAGTCACTGTTTTTGCCACATTCGAAATTGCAATCAGATAAGTTCCAATCTCATTTCCTACTAAATTTCCAATCTGTCCGATAATCGTTCCGATGATCAGTGTAGAAAAAAGACCTAATGCCATTCCACTCAAACCATCAATAAAAATATGATTTAGTATTTTTTTCATAAAACTACTCTCCTTTATTCTCATATCGCTATAAGGATATGGTTTTTCATAGGATAGACAAATACACTTAATTTCGTTATTTTGTCTGTCTTGTCACTTGTCGTCACATTATAGCACAGAGTGTTTAAAAAGAGAAGTCCGTCTTTGTCTCTTATTTTCCCCGCAATTTCTTCTTTTTTTTAATCAGCAGACTTACTTTTGGATCGACTGGCGCTTAAAGAAAAATGCCAGCACCATGCATCCTGCCACGATCAGCATTGGTAGCCAAAACAGATTCATGTAAATGGCACAAATTGCCTCCGGACTTTGCTGCGCCGTCTCTGCCGCATAATGTCCTGCATGGAGCACCACTGAAAATACCACTCCGGCAATGGCAGTCCCAGCTTTCATCGTGCACATCATAAAGGATGTCATCACCCCCTGCGGACGTTTTCCAGTCAACGCTTCTACTTCATCTACCGTATCTGCACAAATGGCATAACATGGACTGGTTGCCATACTTTTTCCAAGCCCTGCCAATAACATAAAAATGCAGAATAAGATCAGATTTTTCCTAAATGCAAACATAACCACTGTCAACACCAGAAAAACACCAAATCCAAACAGCATACAGTTTCTGTTTCCAAGCCAATCCAGCATCTTATCCATAAACAATGCCGCCAAAAGCTGTGTCATTGTATAAATCGTGAGAATTAATGTTGCCCTGCTCTCATCCATCAAAATATATTTCGCGTAATACATAATGCTCTGGTTCTGCAGTATCATAACAACCATAACACAGGCTCCGATCACACAGAGCAAAATCCATGACCGGCTTTTTGCCGCACAGTGCAGAGATTCCTTAAAACTCATACGTGCTTCCCCGTCTGTCTGCACACGTTCCCGACAGGAAATACTACAATTTCCAAGTAACACCAGATTGATCACACCATAGATTACCGCCACCGGTGCAAAACTGAAACGTCCCTGCACGCCGCACAGTGCTACCAATGGCAGCGTCAGGAAACTTACCAGCAAACTTCCTGTTCCGCTTCCAAATACTTTAAAACTATTCAGCACACGCCGTTCTTTCACGTCACTGGTCAGCAACGACAGTAAAGTGCCGTAACCAGTGTTGTTGACCGCATACAAGATACAGAATAATAAATAAGTAATAAACGCAAACGTCACCTTCCCGTGTGCGCTCAGATCCGGTACCATAAAAACCAGAATAACCATAATTGTCAGCGGGATTGTAGTTGCATAAATAAACGGCTTTGCCTTACCACCTTTGAAATGACTGCCATCAATAGCAACGCCCGTCAGGAAATTCACCAGTGCTTCCAACAATCTTGTCACGCCAAAGATCACGCCCACTGCTGCAATGGAAATTCCTGCGATATCTGTATAATAATAGGAAAGGTAAGAACTGACTGCACCAAACGTAATGCAGCTTGCCACATCCCCGCCGCTGTAGCTAAGTTTTTCCCATAAAGATATTTTACCAGATTCACTTTTTATGTTTGTAGTTTTCATTGTCTGCCCCCAACTTGAACTGTTTTCATTCATTAACAATATAAATCTTATAAAAACAAGTTTACTACTTTGATAAGCAGAAATATAGAAATATTTTTCCCAAATACTGTAAATTTGTATCATTATGTTACACTTTGTTCATTTCATGGATTGAAAGAATAATTGTACTTGCAGGAGAATTTATTCGATAGCTTACTGAAAAAAGACATGCCAAAATACAAAATTTTATATCACCATAATAATTATAACCCAAAAATCAGCAGATATACTCTGCTGATTTCAATGATGCAGGAAAAGGGACTTGAACCCTCATGACTGCAATAGTCACACGGACCTGAACCGTGCGCGTCTGCCAATTC
>CAKRKO010000124.1 GCA_934358495.1 uncultured Eubacterium sp.
GGATCTCCTACCCACCATACAACAAACATATTGTCTGTTCTCTCAGTACTTTTGTCTTATACATATGCTGCATTAGCTTCAGACATCCGGTTCCAAAGCTACCTTCCGCAAACTGCCTGCCAGACGGTCTTTCAGTCCATGGACCCTCTTCCCTGTCACCGCATCTTTTACGTACTCCTCTTTGTCATTACCTTTTACAACTATAAAATTTTCAAAGTCATTAAACATGATAAACAACATTTTTTGCCTTGTCAAGTTATTTATAACTGTGAATAACCAAATCCATTAACCATGGCTTCAATGGCAAATCCTTTTTTGCAATACGGACATTCGTCTCTGCCAAATGCCTGATAGCCCGGCACATCATCCACATTGAATACGGAATGCACTTCCATGCCGCCAACTTTCTTTACCGTACTGAAAATAGAAGAAATTCCACGCACGATTCCACCGTAATACTGTACACATTCCAGACTGCGCCGCACGGTCAGACCTGTCGTAGTGGTTGCCAACAGCAGGATTACATTCTTGCTTTTAATCGCCGGAATTGTGTTATCACGGAAAATCAACTGATTGTTTGCATTGTACTCCGGAGTAACTATGTAAATCGTATCGTGCAGGTTTGTGTTGCGAAATCCGCGTTTTTCAAATTCCTGAGCCAGATATGCACCTACCACTTCCGTACCATCCATACAGACAATTGTGTCAACCACAGTAGAATTCACATAATCTCCTGCCAGACTTTTTGCTACTTCCTGTGCCTCATTGGCACGGGTTTTCAAGCTTGTCATATCAATATAAAAATTGATATGGGAATGGCTTGTTGCAAAATGTCCCGGAATGGCATGCAGTGCCACATGATTGTTGTTTCTTGCATACAGTTTTACCATTCTTGATTCCATAGATTCCATCGTAAAATCCCCCTCTTACGTTTTATTATCTAATAATATGTCCAAGCACACCATAAGAAATCAGTGTCATAATCACGGCTGCCAGACAAATTCCAATCAGAATCGCCTTAAACGCTTTCTTGATATCCATATCAATCAGAGATGCAACCAATGCTCCGGTCCATGCCCCGGTTCCCGGAAGCGGAATACCAACGAATAAAACAAGTCCCCAGAACTCATATTTTTCGATCTGATCACGTTTCTTCATTGCTTTGTTTTCCATCTTCTCAACCAATGGCCGAAACAGCTTTGTCTTTTTCATTGCTGCAAATATCTTTTTGATAAAAAATAAAATAAATGGAATCGGAATAATGTTTCCAATTGCGCTGATCAGAATTCCTTTCCACATCGTAATATCAAGTAACGAAGATGCCAGAATACCGCCTCTCAGTTCCAGAATCGGAAACAGTGAAATAATAAACACGACCGCTTCCCTTGAAATATGCGCACCTAAGGTGCTTGTAAACCAGGTTACCAGACTTTCCATATCATCCTCCTAAAATTATTTTTAACATTTTGCACTATTTTACACTATTTTTTTCAAAAAAGATATGGTGAATTTCTTAATATTATGTAAGCCTGTAACTGTTTTATAATCTTCCTGTTTTCTTCAGATATTTTTCTACCTCTGACAAAAATTCGTCCATCTCAGCATCGGTTCCGATAGTGATACGCAGATAATTATCAATCCGCGGCTTTTTAAAATAGCGGACATAAATATCTTTTTCTTTTAATTTTTCAAATAATTCCTCTGCCGGGCAGCTCTTATGTGAGGCAAAAATGAAATTGCTCCTGGAATCACGGAAGGTAAACCCAAGCTCTGTCAGGCGCACTTTCACACGTTCTCTCGTCTGAATGATCTTATGTAAAGTATCCTCAAAATATGCCTGATCTTCGATAGAAGCTACGCCGAGGTCCAGTGCTGTCTGATCCATAGTATAGGAATTGAAAGAGTATTTTACATCGTTCAGGTATTTGATCAACTCCGGTGATGCCATCGCATAACCGATGCGCATACCCGCCATGGAACGTGATTTTGAAAATGTCTGAACCACGATCAGATTGTCATATTTTTCCAGCAATGGCATTGCTGTTTCAGCTCCGAAATCCACATAGGCTTCATCAATAATCACGATGACATCCTGATTGTGCTGCAAAATATCCTCGATCATCTCCTGAGATGCTTCCACACCGGTCGGGGCATTCGGATTTGGGAAGATCACACCGCCGTTTTCTTTGTAATAATCCTCTTTGCGGATATTAAAATCGTCATCTAACGGCTGTGTCTCGTATGGAATGCGAAATTCCTCTGCCCACACATCGTAAAAAGAATAGGTAATATCTGGAAACAGGATTGGTTTTTCTCCATTAAAAAAGGTCATAAAACACATGGCAAGAACGTCGTCGGAACCAACACCGACAAATATCTGCTCTGGTTTTAAACCTTTTTGTTTTGCAATCGCATTCACCAGACGCGTACAGGCTGGATCCGGATATAATCTCAAACGGTCAGGATCCAGATTTTTTAAAGTCTCAGCGACACCCGGGGCTGGTGGATATGGATTTTCATTTGTATTTAATTTGATCATGCGCTCCTTGTTTGGCTGTTCGCCTGGAACGTATGGAACTACTTTACGAATGTTCTTTTCCCATGCTTTTGTCATCACTTTTTACTTCCTTCTACAGTTTTCTACACTGTACCACACTAAAGTTCCGCTTGTAAAGAGTTTTTAGGTATATAAAGCGTAATCAAGGACAAAGTTCTGGGCGGCTAGTCACTCTCTTCCCTCGTTTTACTTCGATTTCGCATCTATATATTTTAAAATTCCTTTTATGCACGTAACAACAACAATGCATGCTCAGGGATTGTAATTCGAACTTGAGCATGTTTTGCAAGCTGTTCTGCTTTTTCTTTGTCCATCAGAATACGCAGTGACATTGTATCCTGGTTATATTTCAGTACCAGTTCGGATTCAAACTGCTGCTCAAGCAGACGATCCATCTGCATAATGGAACTATTTTTCACTGGTTCTAAATCCTCTGACACCTCAATATAATGTGCCCGCACGCCAACGAAAGAAATATCCTCCGGAATTTCTTTTTCCAGTTCGAAACAAATGCCCCAGTCCGGTACTTCCAGCTGATGTTCGGACAACCGTTTTACCGGCACAATATTTCGACATCCGGATATGCGGGCTGCAGCTTGTGTCACCGGATTTGCAAAGAATTCTTTTTTTTCCTGAACGGTCTCAATATGACCTTTTTCCAGTACGCAGATACGGTCACACAGATGATAAACTTCATCCCGGCTGTGAGATACAAAAAGAACTGTTTTTCCGATTTCAGAAAGCAGATCCTGCAATTCTTCTTCTACCTGCCATTTCAGGAAGCTGTCAAGAGCTGACAACGGCTCATCCAACAGCAGGATTTCCGGCTGTGCCGCCATCATGCGAGCCAGAGCCACACGCTGTTTCTGACCACCGGAAAGCTGCCTGGGCAGATGATGCTCCAGTCCTTCCAGACGGAAGCGCCGAATGTAATCCTGCACGATCGCTTTTTCCGGTTTCTTTCCCATACCCGCCATAATATTTTTCTCAACAGTCATGTTTGGAAACAGAGCGTAATCCTGAAACATATATCCGACCTTTCGCTTCTGTGGAATCAGATTGATTTTTTTTTCAGAATCGAATAAAGTACGGCCGTTTAACACGATTTTTCCCTCATCCGGTGTCTCGATTCCCGCGATGCATTTCAACGTCATACTTTTGCCGCATCCGGAAGCGCCAAGCAGGGCAAACATTTCCTCTCCTGCGGAAAATGCCACATCCAGAGAGAATTTTCCAATTTTCTTTTTTATCGCTATCTCTATTGCCATAATATTCCTTTCACAACACAGATTTCCCCATTTTTTTCAAATCTGATAAAACCCTTTACCTATATCAGTTATTTTTTTTATAAACAGCTGCAGGGGACGTATTTACCAACTCTGTGTGTTCTTCATGTTTTTACCTGCCACAAGGTTCATTGCAACGATGATGCCGAAGGCGATGGCAAGAATAATGATAACCCACACGCCGGCCGTCAGATAATCACCATCCTGAATAACCATGGCGATCTTCTGTGAAATCGTTGATGTCTTGCCAGGGATGTTACCCGCAAGCATAGAAGTCGCACCATACTCACCAAGTGCTCTCGCAAAGGTCAGGATTGTTCCGGCAATGATACCAGGTCCTGCATTCGGCACTGCCACTTTCCAGAAAATCTGTAGTTCAGACATACCAAGTGTCCGTGCCGCATAGATCAGATTGGCATCCAGCTGTTCAAAAGAAGCTCTGGCATTTCGATACATCAGGGGGAAAGAAATGACCGTTGCCGCAATGATACAACCAAGCCAGGTCTGAACAACTTTAATTCCGAACTGGTCAAACAAAAACATACCGATCGGACGTCGTTTACTAAATAACAGCAACAGAAAAAAGCCGGCAACGGTCGGCGGCAGAACCATCGGCAATGTCAAAAATCCGTCTGCGATGGCTTTCGCACGCTCGCTGGCATGAACGACTTTTCTTGCTGCAAATAATCCCAGAAAAAAGGAAATAACCGTTGCTACAATTCCTGTTTTAAAGGAAATGAACAACGGTGTCCAATCCAGATTTTTCACAATTTCCATAATTGCATCCATATATTTTCTCTCTATACTTTCTTATATATTTTGCACAAAAAAGCCTTTATTTTAGCCATCTGTGCAATGGTTAATCAAGTTGCA
>CAKRKO010000125.1 GCA_934358495.1 uncultured Eubacterium sp.
GAAGGAAAAGGCTCTGATAAAGGATGGGGAAGATTGAAAAGCGGAGTGGGATGGATTAGTTTGGACTATTGCCAGAGAGTGTAATTGAATAAAATTCGGCAGAATAGGAATGTGCCGAAAGTGATTGAAGCCTGCGGGTGTCTGATTGAAGATACCTACAGGTTTATTTTTTGTTTTTTTCGGAATAACTCGGAAAATCTCGGCCTGAATCTCCTTTGAACAGTAGGAGGATATGTCCTCACTACTTTATGGAGGTGCTTAATGAATTTAGGAGAAAAGCAATCGCTGCCTTGGTGGCAAAAATACACACTGACTCTGGAAGAGGCTGCAGAATATTTTGGCATTAGCTATAAGAAGCTTCGCCTCTTCTGCAAGGCACATGCAGATGAAGAATTCCTGTTGTGGAATGGCAATCGTGCCCTCATCAAAAGAGAACAGTTCGAAAAGTACTTAGACAGTCAGATGACAGTGATCTGAGCACGACTATGAACACAGTGTAAATTTTAAATATTTTTGTAGCGAAAGAGCCTTTTGTGTGATATACTATTAAGGACATGGGCGCATACACGCGCATGACACATGAGTAATTGCATACAAGGCTCTCCCGATTGAAAGGAGAGATTACATGAGCGAGAAAAGACGTGATAACAAGAATCGCATTCTTCGCACAGGAGAGAGCCAGAGAGCCGATGGTAAATATATGTATCGTTATGTTGATGCAAATGGTAAGACACAGTGCCTTTATAGTTGGAGGCTTGTGAAGACGGATACAGTACCTGAAGGCAAAAGAGATAACGGAGCATTGAGAGATATCGAAAAAAGAGTCCAGAGAGATGTGGATGACGATATCATTCCGGACGGTGATGGATATACAGTTCTGAAACTTGTTGAGAAGTACATTTCACAGAAGACAGGTGTAAAGAATACTACCAGAGCCGGATATGGTACAGTGATTAATGTGCTTAAGGCAGAACCGTTTGGCAACAAGCGTATTGATAAGGTAAAGCTTTCAGATGCAAAGGCATGGCTTATCAAACTGCAGCAGGAAGATCACAAGAGCTTTTCGACAATCCATACCATCAGAGGTGTGGTGAGACCTGCTTTCCAGATGGCGGTAGATGATGACCTTATCAGAAAGAATCCATTTGAGTTTCAGATGGCAACCGTTCTCGTAAACGATGCAGTGACTCGTGAAGCAATTACCAGGAAGGAAGAGAGAACATTCCTGGAATTTATTAAAAATGATACACACTACTCAAAGTATTATGACGGAATGTATATTCTGTTTAAGACAGGAATGCGTATTTCGGAATTTACAGGGCTGACTTTATCGGATCTTGATTTTGAGAATAGAACCATCAATATCGATCATCAGCTCCAGAAGACCGGGACATTGGTTTACATTGACACAACAAAGACCTATGCCGGTAGAAGAGTAATTCCGATGACTGATGATGTGTATGAGGCTTTCCAGAATATTGTCAAGGCAAGACCAAAGCTTAAGGTGGAGCCGATGATTGATGGATATTCAGGGTTCCTTTGTTTTGATAAGGATAACAAGCCTATGGTAGCAATGCATTGGGAGAAGTACTTCCAGCATGCAGTGGACAGATACAATAGTATCTATCGTGTTCAGCTTCCTAAAATCACACCACATGTCTGCCGTCATACTTATTGTTCCAACATGGCCAAGTCAGGAATGAATCCAAAGGTGCTTCAGTACCTGATGGGGCATAGCGATATTTCCGTAACGCTGAACACTTACACGCATCTTAAAATTGATGATGCTAAGGAAGAGATGGAGAAGCTTGCTAAAGCACAGGCTGCAACAGAGGAGATTTCTAAGGCGAATGGTCAGGAGAAGAAGCTTAAGGATAAAGGTTGGAAGATGGCTTAAATAAAGGAAAGGGCTCGCTTAGAGCCTATATATTTTTCTTTGTATTCTGCCATATACACCATCCAAATGCTGAAAAAATAGGCAATGTGTAAAATGTTTTTTGAAGGGGCGTTTTACACAGATTTTTACACAGTTTGAAGGAAAAAGCACGCCAAAATGAGCCAAAATAAGCCGAAATAATGGACACAGAAAGTAGTGGAAAACCAAGGAAAATCAGGGAGTTTAGGCATGAAAAAGGTACTATTCGTCTGCTGGGGGAACATATGGAATGAACCATACAAAGCCCATAAATAAAGAGTTTTTGGAAGATGATAGTAACTTTTACACAGCTTTTACACAGTACAATTTAGACGAAATTTGAAAATCAGAAAGAGAGTTAAAATATATGATAAAAGTCTTATTCGTGTGCCACGGCAATATCTGCCGATCCCCCATGGCAGAATTTGTAATGAAAGATTTAGTAAAAAAAGCTGGTCTTGCAGACCAGATTGAAATCGCCTCTGCGGCAACCAGCAGAGAAGAAATCGGCAACCCGGTACACCGAGGAACTCGCAACAAATTAAAACAATACGATATTTCTGTAGATGGTAAATATGCGGTTCAGATGACCAGTGCGGATTACCGTTATTATGATTACATTATTGCGATGGAACGATACAACTTACGCAATATGGAGCGATTTGTTCATGGTGATCCGGATCACAAAGTGCATCTTTTACTGGATTTTACAGATCGCAAGGGCGATATTGCAGATCCGTGGTATACAGGAAATTTTGATGAAACGTATGATGATGTTTTAGAAGGATGTAAGAGTTTGTTGGCGCATATCAGACGAGAGATAGCTTGCGATTTATAGGAGGAGGCAGATCAGGGACGATATGTAAATGCTGCAGGAGGATTTGACCGGGACAAAGTCCGGAAAAATTATAAAGCAGGGGAAGAACGAAATGCTGCGTTCCATTCGAAAATAAAAAATGAAGTGGTTTATAGGTCCTACGCACAGTTGATTACAGTGACTGGGAATTGTTGATTTTGGCACCGGATTTTGTATGCATGGCTTCTGCAAATCAGAGTCAGTATGCGGCATATAAGGTGATTTTTATCATAATGGGTGCGTTTGGCCTATGTTTTATGCTATTGGTTATGTGCACCAGGGTACCGGAGTTGAAAACCTCAGATATTACGAAAATAGAAAACGTGGTATCTGAGGTTTGCTATTGTATAGAAAATGCTAATCATCTTCAATATAGAAAATTGTTTTTGAAAAATAATATACACTTTTCCTGTGTATAGAATTATCTTATAAAATCGTGTTTTTTACAAGCTGTTGATATACTTGTTCACAGCGTAAAATGTCATCAATGACAACCCATTCATCTGGTTGATGGGCCGCTTCGAGACAACCTGGTCCATAGGACATACAGTTGCGGTTATGAAGTTGACCGGCAATGACGGAGGTGTCTGTGTATCCGGTGAAACAACTTACCTGTGGAGTCTGCCCTGTGATTTCCTGACAGGACATTTTTAAATTTGCCAGAAGTGGAGAATCCAGATTCTGTTCAATCGGTGGTCGATCGCCGGTGATTTTGTAAGTTGCAGAAATACCACTGACAGACTGCTCAGCGTGTGTAATGGCAGCTTCCACGATGGCGTTTGTTTTTTCTGTATTCAATGGCGGAACCAGACGCATGTCAATCCATACTTTACAGTGATCCGGTACAACATAAGGACGATAACCGCCGGTGATCTGACCGAAAGTAACTGTAGAACTTCCCATGTCAGGATGAACGGGAGCATACAAAATCGCATGCCGGATCTCACAGATAATTTCAGACATTGCAGCAATGGCATCGGCACCTTTCCATGGCGTGCTTGCATGGGCAGTGTGCCCTTGTACGTCAATCTCATACCATGTGCGACCTTTGTGTGCCATCTGAATCTGCCCGTTGGTCGGTTCGGCATCAATCACCCAGTCGTGGTCTGTTATCCAACCAGATTGTATACATGCTTCGGAACCACGCATGAAATCTTCTTCGTCCATGGAACAGATTAGCTTTAATGTCTGTTTTGGTGTTTTGCCGGATGCTTTCAACATTTCTGCCGCATATTGAAACGCGGAAAGACAGCAGGCAAGACCGGATTTCATATCACAGGCACCGCGCCCATAGATCTTTCCATTTTTTTCAATGGCTTCAAAAGGTGGCAGTGTCCATCCGTCACCGACAACAACGGTGTCCATATGGCAAATCATTATCAGTGCCGGTAAAGCAGGATCACCGGGTAATTCTGCCATGAGATTTGGGTGGCCGGGAAGCACTTCCTGACGCGTTAATTGCACATTTGGATATGGAGTAAGTTGTGATGTGATCCAGTTTGCCATTGTGTTTTCATAAGTACCAGGATCGGTACTTTCAATCTGGATCATTTGCTTTGTCATTGTAACTGCGCGAGATTGCAGAGACATTTGTAAAACCCCCTTAAAAAAATATTTAAATCAAGTTTTGAATCTGTATATTAGAAATTCTAATATAAAATCAATTGAATTAGATCAAATAGTCTAAAATATAGATTATTATAACACTCTTTATTTGTATGTGCTATAAATTTTTTGTTCTCTAAAAAACATATGGGATGACGAAAAAAGACTGGTGTGATAGAATAGTTGCAAATGGAAAAAGATTTGCCAGAAAGTAATTATCTGGCAGAAATAAGATGATTTGGGTGTCAAAACACCCAAATCTTGATTACACGGATTGTTCCGTGCTTTGCACTCCCACAATC
>CAKRKO010000126.1 GCA_934358495.1 uncultured Eubacterium sp.
CTGGATAACTTCGGAGAATATCTGCCGAAATTCAAAAAAGTAGTGCCATATGATTATCATCATATGCTGACAACCATCGTACAGATGGAGGAAAAAGGCTACAACGTAGAGCAGGCTCAGATTGAAGCATTTTATGCAAATTTGGAACAGCAGGCGTAATTTCGGTAAAACAGGAGGATTAAAATGGGAAAACCAACAGGATTTATGGAATATGACCGAGAGGTAAGCAAAGCGGTTGAACCGAAAGAAAGAATCAAA
Organism: uncultured Eubacterium sp.; assembly: GCA_934358495.1. GTDB lineage: Bacteria > Bacillota > Clostridia > Lachnospirales > Lachnospiraceae > Eubacterium_I. The sequence continues at coordinate 259 of CAKRKO010000126.1, forward strand.
AATTTTGATGAATTCCACATCCACCTCTCAAAGGAAAAACAGGAGATTCAGGGATCACGCTGCATGGCATGCGGCGTTCCCTTCTGTCAGTCAGGTATGACACTCATGGGCATGACCAGCGGCTGTCCGCTGCACAATCTGGTGCCGGAGTGGAATGACCTGATCTATATGGGAACATGGGAGCAGGCTTACGAGCGTCTGCACAAAACCAACAACTTCCCGGAATTTACATCCCGCGTCTGCCCGGCACTGTGCGAGGCTGCATGTACCTGCGGTCTGCATGATGATCCGGTCACCGTGCGGGACAATGAGTACGGAATTATTGAACATGCATATGAAAAAGGATATGCGAAGGCAAATCCGCCAAAAGTGCGTACAGGGAAAAAAGTGGCTGTCATTGGATCCGGCCCGGCAGGTCTGGCCGTAGCAGATCAGTTAAACCGCAGAGGTCATCTGGTAACCGTATATGAGCGCGATGACCGTGTTGGCGGACTGCTGATGTACGGTATTCCGAATATGAAACTGGAAAAACACATCATCGACCGGAAAATCAATGTGATGACCGAAGAAGGCATCAACTTTGTCACCGGTGTGAATGTGGGAAAAGATGAAAAAGCAGCAAAACTTATGAAAGAGTATGATGCTGTGGTACTTGCCTGCGGTGCCAAAAATCCGCGTGATATCAATGCACCGGGCAGAGATGCAAAAGGTATTTATTTTGCAGTGGATTTCCTGTCACAGACCACAAAGAGTTTGCTCGATTCCAATCTGAAAGATAAAAAATTTGTCTCTGCAAAGGGCAAAAAAGTTGTGATCATCGGTGGTGGTGATACCGGAAATGACTGTGTAGGAACAAGCATCCGTCATGGAGCAGTATCCGTAACACAGCTTGAGATGATGCCGAAAGCTCCGGATCAGCGTGCTGCGAACAATCCGTGGCCGGAATGGCCAAAAATCTGCAAGACAGATTACGGTCAGGAAGAAGCCATTGCCGTATTCGGACATGATCCGCGCATCTATCAGACAACGGTAAAAGAGTTCCTGAAAGATAAAAACGGCAATCTGACAGGTCTGATTACTGTAAAACTGGAAGCGAAAAAAGATGAGAAAACAGGTCGCATGAACATGGTTCCGGTGGAAGGCAGTGAGCAGAAACTGGATGCAGATCTGGTACTTATCGCAGCTGGATTTCTTGGCACAGAGAAATACGTGGCAGATGCCTTTGGGGTGAAATTAAATGCCAGAACAAACGTAGAAACCGAAGAAGGCCGTTACAAGACTAATGTGAAAAAAGTCTTTACCGCAGGCGATATGCACAGAGGACAGTCACTGGTTGTATGGGCAATCCGTGAGGGACGCGAAGCAGCTAGAGAAGTGGATGAAAGCCTGATGGGATATTCTTATCTTTCGGTACAATAGTGTAGATGTGCAGTGATTCTGAGAAGAATATGTCAGCTTTCGCTGACCAGAATCACGCACCAAGTCTCACGTGCGTTCGACTTGAATAAACGAATTAATTCCATAGAATATAGGTACACTTAATAAAGGGGATTGTTCTTGATTTGTTATCATTGATGAACAATCCCTCTTTTTTATTATTTTGAAAAGTATATATGCGATTGCAGCTTAATATAAAAGAACTGCTGCATCATAGATGAATCTGTGATGCAGCTTTTCTTAGCATTTTTCATTAGTTTTTCTCTTTTCTGTGTATATAAGATAAATTACGTTTGCTCCTAAATCGATACATGCAGAAACAAATAGAATTCTAAGATGATATGTTTTGAGGAATGGGAAAAATTCTTTTACTTCTATGCTATCTTTTATTAGTTCGCTTGTTGTAGTATTATGATACTCATTAGATACATTAGTATTTTGAATAATTGTTTTTTTTGAAGGTATAAATTGAGAGGCAAATATAATAGTAACAAGTAGTATGCTCTCTGCTATAATTAAGGCCATAATAAATTTATATTTAGAATTTTTAGCATTTATAGTTTTTTCAGACAATGCCATTGTATTTAAGGAAATGTTATCATTAAGCAGAGTATCTGAAGAACAGTTAAAAAGTTGACATATTTTTACTATTTTTTCAGTATCAGGTAAACAGACACCTGTTTCCCATTTTGATATTGTTTGTCTGGAAACAGCTAATTTGTCAGCAAGTTCCTCTTGTGACATTTTTGAATGTAGTCGCAGATGGCGTATTTTTTCTCCACACATATATAGGATACCTCCTCTCTTTTTTTGTATTATATGGCACATTGATATTTTTATCTACCACTTTTGGGTGACATCTTGTCACTTTGACTTGTTAATTGGATTTTTTATAGGGATAATTGTGGATTTGTAAAGAATGCTAATCAGGAGTTGTTGAATAAAGTAAAAAGAGTGAAAGATTAAAAAACTAAATTTATCGGATTGAGAAGTACTTGTTTATTATGATAAATTTGCTATGGAATAAGCGTTTTCAAGTTACGCAAGAAATATTGCAGTACTGTTTTCAGTAAGCTATTATGTTGTAGATAAGGGAGCGGAGAAAACTTACCTTGGCAGCGATTGTTAGCTAACAAGGTAAGTTTTTTGGCTCCTTTTTGATATAGTGTTACGCTTTACTTCATCGAAACCTGTCCTTTATACTTATTATAAAGCTCTTTGATCTGTTCCAGCTCAGACGCAGTCAGCGTATCTTTTGCAAACTGCTTCAATCCGGCAGTATCACCGCTGGTGATGTAGGAAGAGGCTTCTTTCATTGTATCTGCGGACATATGATTCGTAATGATCTGATCTACGGTTGCACGGTCTGTATCGTTCATGGCATCAAGGATTTCCTGGGCATTGACGCCTGCAGTGGCAGATGTATCGGATGTGATTTGTGACTCCAGAAGTTTTTCAGCTACAACGCCGGCGGCTCTTGTTTTTATTTTTGGCAAGGCAGCAAAATAGCCAACCAGTAAAATGATCACGATAGCAATCAGAAAAACAATAAATTTTTGAAAACGGTGCCGTTTATGTGGATATGCCATAATGTAACCTCCTCTTAATGTCGGTGAGAAAATGCAATGATTCTGAGAAGAATGTAATAGATTACGTTGATCAGAATCATGTATCAAGTCTCATGTGTTGTCGATTTTACCTGTTTCTACCTATTATAGCATGTACGATGTGGCAAAACTGCGAATTCAAAGAATATTAAGGAAATCTTCAAAATAAAGGAAAGTTTTTTCACCTAGAAAAAATGCTTTATGCCATATCCTGAATATTTGCATTTGTATGTAAAAACCGTTATAATCAGAAAACAGGAAAAATGAGGTAAGAAGAAAGGAACACATACATATATGGCAGCGATTTTTTTTGATATTGACGGGACTTTATGGGACAGGGACAATAACATTCCACAGAGCACAAAAGAAGCAATTCATCAGCTTCAGGAGAACGGACATCAGACCTTCCTGTGCAGCGGTAGGACACGCGTGTTTATCAACAGTGAAGAGCTGCTGGGTATGGGATTTGACGGCATTGTCTGCGGTTGTGGCACCTTTATAGAATATAAAGGAAAAGAAATGCTGTACAAAGAGATTGACCGGGAATTATTGAAAAAGGCAGTACAGGTATTTTATGATTATGATATTGCCATGGTTATGGAAGGCCGCCATATGCTGTATATGGATGCAGACAAGATCAGCAGAGATGCATACGGAAGATATCTGCTGGAGGTTATGAAAGACTGCATGCTGCCGATTCAAGGACATGAGGAAGAGTGGGAAGCAAGTAAGTTTTCTGTGCTGATCCATGATCGGGATTATCCGGCGGTGATCGAATTATTAAAGGATGATTATGATTTTATGGTTCACGGGGATGTGGCCATGGAAGTAGTACCAAAAGGATACAGCAAAGCGAGCGGAATTGCTTTTGTATGCGAAAAACTGGGAATTGATGTAAAGGATACCTATGCATTCGGTGACAGTGCCAATGATGTAGACATGCTGGAGTTTGCCGGTGTGGGAGTTGCGATGGGGGACGGAACGGATGTGGCTAAAGAGCATGCGGACTATGTAACCAGGGGGTTACATGAAGACGGTATTTATCATGCACTGAAGCATTTTGCATTGATTTAAAAAATGAAAAAGTGAGAAAAAGTAAGAAAAAAAGAGTATATATGAGAAAAGTGGAAAAAATACACATATATATACGAAATTATTTAGTTGCGATTCAGGTGCAAAATAACTATTATATGACTATCGGTTAGCACTCAAAAGAAATGAGTGCTAATAAAACAGAAGAAAGCATAAGACTTATATATAGAATAAGGAGGAATCACATCATGAAATTAGTACCATTAGGTGACAGAGTTGTATTAAAACAGGTAG
>CAKRKO010000127.1 GCA_934358495.1 uncultured Eubacterium sp.
GGGAACATGATGATCTGTGCCTGGTCGATAGCTTTTGCAAATACATCAACAGAATCACGGATATCCTGTGCATTCAGGTTCTTAAATACTTTGGTCACTACATTTGCGCCTGCACGCTCAAATGCTTTTGCAGAATCGTACTCGCAGTTTGTACCCGGGAATACAGGAATAAATACGGTCGGTTTTGCAATTTTATTTTTGCATACATAAATCTCATTTGTTGTATAAAGGTTTGCATCCAGCTCCTTTTTATCTGTGGTTGCTCTGGTCGGATATACTTTTTCCAATGTGTTTGTCCATGCGCATAATGCGTCATCCATAGCGATTTCCACATCACCATAACGGAATACCGGCTCTTCTAAGACAGAACCAACAATGGATACGTTTGCACGAAGCCCAGCGGCCTCTAATGCTGCTTTTACTGCATCGGTATCTTCCGGTGCAACCTCTGCAACCAGATTACCAAATCCCGGTGCAAATGCTTCTTCCGGTTTCAGGCATGCCCGGATGGAAGCTCCCAGTTTGTTACCAAATGCCATCTTGCTGACTGCAGCTACCAGACCTTTTGCATCCAGTGCATAAACAGCTTTCAGTTTCTTATCCTGGATCAGGCTGTATACAGCATCGTACAGTTTCATAACCTGCTCATAATCCGGCAGATCATATGCATCATGATCGATGGTAAAGTACATCAGTTTGTCACCTGCTGTCTTTAACTCCGGTGTCACAATATCCTGCTCTTTTGCCACGTCTACGGCAAAGGAAACCAGTGTCGGCGGTACATCAATATCATTGAAAGTTCCAGACATAGAATCTTTTCCACCGATAGACGGCAAGCCAAAACTCATCTGTGCCTGATATGCACCAAGTAATGCTGCAAATGGCTGACTCCAACGTTTCGGATCTTCGCTCATTCTGCGGAAGTACTCCTGGAAGGTGAAACGTATCTTCTTGTAATCACCACCGGCTGCCACGATTTTGGAAATAGACTCCAGTACCGCGTAAACAGAACCATGATATGGGCTCCAACTGGACAGATACGGATCAAAACCATAACTCATCATTGTTACAGCATCGCATTTTCCTGTCATAACTGGGATTTTTGCAACCATACTCTGTGTCTCTGTCAGCTGATATTTTCCACCATATGGCATGTATACACTTCCTGCTCCGATGGAACCGTCAAACATTTCCACCAGACCTTTCTGGGAGCATACGTTTAAGTCTTTTAATGTATCTACCCATGCAGCTTTTACATCGTTATGTTCCAGATCTTTTGCAACGCTGTCAAGCGCGATTTTATGCAGATAATTATCCTCTTTGCTCGGAATTTCCACCTGAACACCTGTCTCCTGATGTGCACCGTTTGTGTCCAGGAATGCACGGGAGATATTTACGATTTCTTTCCCTCTCCAGATCAGAACCAGACGCGGATCTTCCGTAACAACTGCTACCGGAACTGCTTCTAAGTTTTCCTCTGCTGCATAAGCAAGGAACTGATCCACATTTTCCGGTGCGATGACAACGGCCATACGCTCCTGTGACTCAGAAATAGAGATTTCTGTACCATCCAGACCGGCATATTTTTTCGGAACTTTATCTAACTCCACACGCAGGCCATCTGCCAGCTCACCGATGGCAACGGATACACCGCCGGCACCAAAATCGTTACATTTTTTAATAATATGGCTGACTTCCTCTCTGCGGAACAATCTCTGTACTTTACGCTCTGTCGGCGGGTTACCTTTCTGAACCTCAGCACCACAGGTATCGATGGAAGATGTGTTATGTGCTTTGGAAGAACCGGTTGCTCCACCACAGCCGTCACGGCCGGTACGACCACCAAGCAGGATGATAATATCACCCGGATCAGAAGTCAGACGCTGTACGGCACGTCTCGGAGCTGCACCCAGAACCGCACCGATCTCCATACGTTTTGCCACATAGTTCGGATGATATACTTCCTTGACAAAACCGGTTGCCAGACCAATCTGGTTACCGTAGGAACTGTAACCCGCTGCTGCGGAACGGACAATCTTCTTCTGCGGAAGTTTTCCTTCCAGAGTGTCTTTTACGGAAACGGTCGGATCAGCCGCACCTGTGATACGCATTGCCTGGTAAACATAAGTACGTCCGGATAACGGATCACGGATGGCTCCACCCAGACAGGTTGCGGCACCACCAAACGGCTCAATCTCAGTCGGATGGTTGTGTGTCTCATTTTTGAAGTTTACCAGCCACTCTTCCGTCTTGCCATCCACTTCCAGCGGAACAACAATACTGCAGGCATTAATCTCATCAGATTCTTCCTGATCTGCCAGTTTTCCTTCTTTTTTCAATTTCTTCATAGCCATCAGTGCAAGATCCATCAGGCATACAAATTTATCATCACGATCTTTGTAAAGTTCTGCGTAAGTCTCCTTATAATTATCATAGGAAGCTTTGATTGGTTCCAGATAATCACCATCCTCAAATACAACATCTTTTAACTCAGTTGAAAATGTGGTATGGCGGCAGTGATCAGACCAGTATGTATCAAGTACACGAATCTCTGTCATCGTCGGATCGCGGTGCTCATCTTTTACAAAATAGTTCTGAATGTGCTGGAAATCCTTAAATGTCATTGCAAGGTTCAAGGATTCATATAATGCTTTCAGTTCAGCTTCCGGCATCTCACAGAAACCATCAAATACGATAACATCTGCCGGCTCGTCAAAATTCTGAACCAGTGTCTCCGGTTTCTCAAAACCAGTCTCTCTGGAATCTACCGGGTTGATGCAGTGGTGCTTGATAGCGTCTAACTGCTCATCAGTCACTTCACCTTCAATTACATAAGTTGTTGCGGTACGGATGACCGGCTCCTCATTCTCATTCAAAAGTTTTACACACTGAACAGCGGAATCTGCACGCTGATCGAACTGACCAGGTAAAAATTCCACGCTGAATGCTTTTGCTCCCTTCAGATCAAAAGTCTCTTCATAAATATCATCAACAGGCGGCTCTGAGAAAACACTGACCAGTGCTCTCTGATAAGTTGCCTCAGAAATGTTTTCCACATCATAACGGATCAGAACACGTACTCCTGTGACGGAAGTAATTCCAAGATAGCTCTTGATTTCTTCCTGCAGTTCTTTTGCTTTTACCGCATACGCTTCTTTTTTCTCTACATAGACTCTGCGTACATTACTCATATCGGATCCTCCATCTTAATTAATGTAAAGCGGACATTCGCAATCCGCTTTCGCTACTTGCTCATGAACGCAGTCGCTTGGCGACCTGCGTTCAAACTTTGTTTTCGAAGTGTGCCGCGGGATGGACTTCAACGAAACTGATATCTTCCACTGTCCATCTCTGCAATATTACGAAGTATTTTTATACCTGGCATGAGTTCATACTCATGTCAGGTATTGGATAGCACAGATCTGTTCCGTGCTATCATGATACCCTTAGTATAACGTACTCACTTCAATTAGAGAAATTAATATATTTAATTCTATATATAAGTTTCGCTAATTTATATTTGACATACGCTCTCACACTTTATATACTAATATAAAAAGAGATTTCTGTAAATCAAAACATATGAAGGAGAGATTTCTATGGATATTAATTACGAACTTTACAAAGTATTTTTTTATGTAGCGCAATCCCTGAGCTTTTCAGAGGCCAGCAAACATCTGTACATCTCACAGTCTGCAGTCAGCCAGTCCATCAAAACGCTGGAGCGCAAACTTGGACAGCCGCTGTTTATCCGCAGCACAAAAAAAGTACAGCTCACCCCGGCCGGGCAACTGCTGTTAAAACATATTGAACCGGCAATGAATCTGATCCGCCGCGGTGAAAACCAGCTTTTCGACAGTCAGGGACTTGGCCTGGGACAGCTTCATATCGGCGCCAGCGACACCATCTGCCGCTATTTCCTTGTTCCATATTTTCGAAAATTCCATCAGCAATATCCGAATGTGCCAATCAAGGTTACAAATGCCACTTCTCTGAACTGTGTAGATCTTCTGGAACAGGGAAAAGTGGATCTGATCATTACAAATGCGCCAAATACTAGGTTGAATCAGTCTTATATCCGAAAAACGGTCTGTGAATTCCGTGATGTGTTTGTGGCAAATCCAGCTTATTTTCCGATGAAATCCAAGGTACTGCGACTGGCAGAACTTTCCGGATATCCGCTGATCACACTGGAGCGGCACTGTACTACCTGCGAATTTCTTCATAATCTGTTTTTGCAGCATCAACTGGAGCTAGTACCGGAGATTGAACTTTCCAGTAACGATCTGCTGATTGATTTTGCAAAGATTGGACTTGGAATCGCCTGTGTGCCGGATTATTGTGTCCGGGAAGACAATGAAGATCTGGAAATCATTGAGACGAAAGAAACGATGCCGCCCCGGCAAATCGTAGCTTCGGTGAATCCCACACTGCCGGTAAATGCGCCGACGGAGGCATTTCTCGATTTGTTACCGACTCTGTAAATTCTTGTTTAGGGTAAGTTGGAACAAGCAGAAACGAACTCCAACAAGAACCTGAAAAATTTTCTGTGACCACTG
>CAKRKO010000128.1 GCA_934358495.1 uncultured Eubacterium sp.
GTTTTTATGATAATAACCGGCATCTTTTCCGATGGTGAAATTAACACCAGAATCTGTTCCGTCATAATACAGCATCGTCGGTTCCAGATTGGAAAATACTTTTGTCTCCGGACTCAATGCCGCCAGCTGTTTCACATAAATAAAATTTTCACCGGATAATGTTCCGTAAATCTCCGGCACACAAAAACCGTAACGCACCAGCGCCAGAGCCAGCTCAAAAGGATCTCCATTCATCCACTCGCCCACTGCAAAAGATGTATCCGAATGTTTTTCCTTAAATTTTGCGACCGCATCCTCCGCTGCTTTCCGTGGTTTTTCGTCATCAAACGTTACGCCCAAAGCCGCACCAAAAGCACAGTACTGACTGGCAATTTTGTCAATCTGATACAATCTGCGCAGCTCAATATACGGAATTCTCAGTCGATCATGAAAATCCTCTGCCGCAAATCTTGCCTCCGGATGAAGCACCAGATTAAAATTCGCCTCAGACATGGTCTGATATTCCGCATAATCCTTGCATCTTGAAATTTCATGGATCGTTTTCACACCGGCATCATGAAGCAGATCATACAATTCACAGTCATCTACCAGCGGAGAGAAAAACCCTAACAGATTCACCACATTTCCTTTTTTCTTCTTTGGCTCAAGCAGGGAATAAATTGACTGACGCACATGCACCATCGGCGGCTTACGTCCCTCTCTTGTCAGTGCATACATATAACACGGTTTCACCGGAAGTCCCGCGGCTTCCTCCGCCTTTCGACAGACACGCTCCATATCCGTTCCAAGCAGCGCATCCACACAGGTGATACAGATCATGACAACGGACGGCTTTTTTTCCAGTCCCTCGCAGATTTCCGCCACTGCCTTTGGAATCTTTTTCAGATGACGCCCGGTTACGATATCAGTCTCATCCATCAACAGATAATAAAAACGGTCGTGATAAGCCCGCATGGAACTCAAAACGGATGTATTTCTGCCGCAGCATCCCGGCGCCACGATCAGCATGATCGAACCCGGAACTGCCAGTCCCGCACGTTTGACACCGAATCCTTCCGCACCCGGTGAGTTAAATGCCAGCGTCGCCGGAGAACTGTAGATCAGATGCGTATGAGAAATGAGCTGCTGCGGAATGTTCTCTTTTCCAAGGCTGTTCAATTCTTCCACCGTACAAAAATATGCTTCCTGTTTCATATATTTTCCTCTTCTTTCCATAAGTCAGTCCACTCTGCTTTTCAGAATACCTGCTGCCTTATGCATTCTCCTCTTCCTTTAATAATAATTCCGCCAGATCAAAGAAACATTTGCTGATCTCAGAATCCGGATCACCCTCAATCACTGTTTTTCCCTGATCCTCCCAGCGGATAATTTCATCGCTTCGCGGTACTTCGCCCACAATCGGCACACCAATTTTTTCAGAAAATGCCTGCACCTTTTCCGTCTCGTTTTCCACATTTCGATGATTCAGCACGATACCAAATACCCGGGCATAACTGCGATCCTCAAAATTGCGCACCGCACTGGAAATATTATTTGCTGCGTACAACGCCATTTTTTCTCCGGAAGTAACGATCAGAACTTTCTCCGCATACCCCTCTCGGATCGGTGCTGCAAAACCGCCACAGACCACGTCACCCAGCACATCATATAAAACCACATCCGGCTTATAATGCTCAAAAAGTTCCATATCTTCCAGAAGCTGGAATGTTGCAATAATTCCGCGGCCTGCACAGCCAAGTCCCGGTGTCGGTCCACCGGTCTCGATACATAGGATTCCGCCGTAACCTTCCCTGGAAATCTGCGCCAGCTCATCCGGCTCCTCGTCCTCTTCTCTCATGTAATTCATCACCGGACGCAGCGGTTCGCCACCAAGTAAATTAATCGTAGAATCCGCTTTCGGATCACAACCGATCTGAATGACACGTTTTCCCATATTTGCAAAAGCGGCTGCCAGATTAGAAGTCACTGTGGACTTTCCGATACCGCCCTTTCCGTAAATTGCTACCTTTAACATACTTTCCTCCTAAAATCAAAAAGAACCATCTTCCCGGCAATTCGTCGGAAAAATGGTTCTGTAAATCCCAGCTTATCAGGTTCTCCTATATCTGACCTGAATACTAATATATGCTTCTGCTAAAATAAAAGTGGAAGTCATCTCTCATCTGATATACTTCACCTGTATTTCAGCCAAAAACCTATATCTATTTTTACTTATGTTGAACAACTATTCCCGCTCGGATCTTCCTTGCCGTCAGAGTTTTCTTATTATATTTTACATCCGGAAAGATAAAATCACTCCGTCTGCATTTTATCTATTGTGTCTTTTCCACCAAATATTTTTGTTTTTTGAAAATAGATGCATGAATCAGAAACAATATTTTAAATCAGTGAATTTATTGTACTTGTTTTTATACAAGTTAGTCAATTGCAACATTCAGGATTGATATTCTCAATTGAATCTGGGAGTTTCCTTAATTTGGGTAAACTGCAACTCCACTGGATACTCCTGAAAATAAAGCGGCGATGTAATGCAGTCTGCCTCTACGACCGTAAACTTCGCATGTTTCGCAAAATACTCCGGATACAGTTCGCCAGCCTTCATAATACTTTTCGGCGGACAGCGCAGACATTCATAGGTTCCTCCCGGCATACACTTATACTCCGGCAGATCTTCACAGTTTTCAAACACTTCCACATACACAAAATAGGTCACCCTGCTTTCATCCACATCCATCATCATTCCGGATGGATAATTTGCCGACAACTGATGTTTCTGTGCCAGATCAAACAGTTCACTCAGCTTTTTGTGAAATTCCACAGAAGACACCCCTTCCCTGATCTCCCTTCTTAAAATATTCCGCTCCGAAATTTCTCTCCTGTAAAAGCCCTCACAATCCCGATATTTTTCCGTATCCTGAATGCCCCGCTCAGCCAGCTGTAATCGTTTCAGGCAGCTCTGCAGCTCCACGATTTTTTCATAAGCACGAATCTGACCATCCCGAAATAACCCTTTCAGGTCAAACTCTCCGGTCGGTTCCACGTACTGATTCCAGTTTTTCAGTGGAATATCCAGAATCTGCAAAAACTTAATCATATCGATTGCCAGCATCTGTTCGTTTTTGTAATAGCGGTATCCCGTATCCGGATCACAGTATGCCGGTTTCAGAATCCCTATTTTTTCATAATAGCGCAGGGCCTTTATCGAAACCTGCTTCACCTTCGCCACTTCTCCGATGGTCATATACCCGTCCATGTTCTCCTCCATTTACTATTTTCAGGTACTCTTGAACCTCTTCATCTATGAATTTGCAATCATACATGCCAATTATTTCTTGTATACATTTCCTTTTCCCTTGACTCTGCCCTTAGGGTAAGGTTTACAATTATTTTATCAAAAACAGACACAATCTGCAAGAATCCCTCATTTTCTGACAGACAATCTATCCTGATAATTGCATGTCAGTTATGAAAAATAACTACAAACATACTGTAAACGGTATCTGTCAACGCAGTCTCATTTATAGATATTAGTTGCAAACTGATTTTTGCAGAACCAAACATTATTTATGGAGGTATTCATAATGGCAGTAATGAACAAAACACTGATCATCCACCACATCAACGACATCGACAACATTCCAGCTATGGAGCGCTGGTTTGTACACCATCATTGTCCGGAGGTAATGGCACAGGAGCCATGGCTGACACGCTACGTTATGTACCGTGTAATGCCGCCTGCAAAAGGCATGGAAAAACTGGGATTCTTCAACTATCGTGTACACGAAAATCTCGGACTTGACGTAGAGGGCCGAAGAAGCCTGCGCGGACTCCTCGGCATGACACCAGAACCAGTAGAAAACGCCATGACCGTTGCAATCGCAAACATCCCGGCTGAACCGACAGAAGATTTCTTTGGTCAGACAATGAACCATGCCGGCAAAACATTTATCCGTTTTGTATACATGATGTCCTATCCGAAGGGAGTGTCCCGCGAAGAAGGCGAAGAGTGGTTTTTAAACCACTTTGCACCGGAAGCATGCAAACTGCCTGGACTGCTTCGTTTCTTCTCACACAAAGCATATGACAAACAGTATTCTCCGATTCCGCTGCCGGAAGGTGATGGCACTCCGGAATTCGTAGATGTAAGTGAAGACAACATCTTCTTCCATCGCTGGGATCGTGTATGCGAGCTCTGGTTTGAAAACAACTCCGCATGGACAAATGCGTTTATAAACAATCCGCCAGCATGGACTGTTCCGTCCTGGGCTACACGTGATACCTTCCCATTCGTAGAACCGATGAAAGACTTCGTGTGCACAAGCCTGTTAGAGCGTCCGGATCAGAATATGCTGAAACACTACGATGGCTGCATCTTCTAATTCTTGTTTAGGGTAAGTTGGAACAGGATGTGACAAAAACTCCAATGCCGGCACGACGGATTTCCTATCTTCGCTGCGCCGCCTATCTTCGACCGCTTCCGCGAACTCACCAACAGCAAAAGCAGC
>CAKRKO010000129.1 GCA_934358495.1 uncultured Eubacterium sp.
AGTGGTCACAGAAAATTTTTCAGGTTCTTGTTGGAGTTCGTTTCTGCTTGTTCCAAATTACCCTAAACAAGAATTAATTATCATCCTGGTCAGAGGATGCCATTGTATATACAGAACGCTTTCTGGCCATTTCATCACTTTCCAGATACTCATCGTATGTGGTGATCTTGTCGATGATAGAACCATTTGGCATAAACTCAATGATGCGGTTAGCAGTTGTCTGTACAATCTGATGATCACGTGAAGCGAAGAGTAGTACGCCCGGGAATTTGATAAGACCATTGTTTAATGCTGTGATAGATTCCATATCTAAATGGTCAGTCGGCTCATCCAGGATCAGTACATTAGATGCCTCGATCATCATGCGGGAGAAGAGAACCCGTACTTTTTCACCACCAGAGAGAACCCGCATTTTTTTGACTCCATCTTCGCCCGGGAAGAGCATACGTCCAAGGAATCCACGTACGTAAGTAGCATCTTTGATTTCAGAAAACTGTGTCAGCCAGTCTACGATGATCAGGTCAGTGTCAAAGATTTTTGTATTATCTTTTGGAAAGTAGGACTGGCTGGTAGTTACACCCCATTTATAAGTTCCTTCATCCGGCTCCATCTCGCCTGTGATGATCTTGAATAAAGTGGTTTTAGCCAGCTCGTTGCTTCCGACAAAAGCGATTTTGTCCTCGCGGTTTACGATAAAGGATACGTTATCCAGAATTTTTACACCGTCAATTGTCTTGCTTAAACCTTCTACCAGAAGTACTTCATTACCAATTTCGCGAGATGGTCGGAAATCGATGTATGGATATTTACGGCTGGAAGGTTTGATCTCATCTAACTGGATTTTCTCAAGTGCTTTCTTTCTGGAAGTAGCCTGTTTGGATTTGGAAGCGTTTGCGGAGAAACGGGAGATGAACTCCTGCAATTCTTTAATCTTTTCCTCTTTCTTTTTGTTTGCTTCTTTCATCTGTTTTACCATTAATTGGCTGGACTCATACCAGAAATCATAGTTTCCGGCATAAAGCTGGATTTTTGCATAGTCAATATCAGCGATATGAGTACAAACTTTGTTTAAAAAATAACGGTCATGCGATACTACAATGACAGTATTTTCAAAGTTGATCAGGAATTCTTCCAGCCATGCAATAGCGTCGAGATCCAGGTTATTGGTCGGCTCATCCAACAGAAGAATGTCTGGATTTCCGAATAAGGCCTGCGCAAGCAGGACTTTTACTTTCATAGGACCCGGCAGATCTCCCATGGTAGCGTAGTGGAATTCTGTGTCAATTCCAAGACCATTCAACATAGTAGCTGCATCGGATTCTGCGTTCCATCCGTCCATATCAGCAAATTCTGCCTCGAGTTCACTGGCACGGATACCATCTTCATCTGTGAAATCTTCTTTCATGTAGATGGCATCTTTTTCTTTCATGATTTCATAGAGACGTTTGTTTCCCATGATGACAGTATCAAGTACGGTATAGGCATCATATTTGAAATGATCCTGCTGCAGGAAAGAGAGCCTCTGACCGGAAGTGATAGAGATATCACCATTTGTCGGCTCGAGCTGCCCGCTTAAAATTTTTAAAAAGGTTGATTTTCCGGCACCGTTTGCACCAATCAGACCGTAGCAGTTGCCTTCAGTAAACTTGATATTTACATCTTCAAACAACGCCTTTTTACCAATTCGTAAAGTTACATTATTTGCACTGATCATAAATGCTTCTCCTTAACTTCTTTATTATATATGTGTTTTGTTTCTAGTAATTTACCTCTGGTATTGTACACAAGATTATATATAAAAGCAAGGAAAACATGCGCAGAAGGATGATTTTTGCTTCATAGAAAACATTTAGGAAATATTTTTGGTGTACGGCTGAATTTATTGTTGGAGGAGAGAAGTTTAGTACATCTTGCGGCAAGAATATGGATAATGTCTCTAAATAGAAGATTTATGCTTGAGTATAACGGCTTATGATTTAAGATGAATGTAATTCAAGATAGACATGAATAAGGTGATTGATAAGATTGTATGCAATATTATACGCACGGGGTTCTTGTTTTCGACAGAAAAGTGGGTTACAATACGGTTATCACGTTGAGAGTTTTCAGGGCATTTTTTGGTAAACTTGCAGCGTTGGTCACAAAACTGAACTCAGAAAAAAACAAAATTGTATTGAAATATATACAATTTTAGGATATACTGATGTTGCTTTTTTGTGAAATTATTGTAAGATAAGGGTAAAGCATTGTTAACTAATTAACAAGACTAAATCAAAAGAATTTAGGAGGAATGGAAATGAAACGTTCTATGAAAACCATGGATGGTAACCATGCAGCAGCTCATGCTTCATATGCATATACAGATGTTGCAGCTATCTATCCGATCACTCCGTCATCTGTAATGGCAGAAGCTACAGATGAATGGGCAACTCAGGGAAGAAAAAATATCTTTGGACAGACTGTAAAAGTAACAGAGATGCAGTCCGAGGCAGGTGCAGCTGGTACTGTACACGGCTCTCTGGCAGCAGGTGCTCTGACAACTACTTATACAGCATCTCAGGGTCTTCTTCTGATGATTCCAAACCTTTATAAAATCGCTGGTGAGAGATTACCAGGCGTATTCAACGTATCCGCACGTACACTTGCAAGCCATGCATTATGTATCTTCGGTGATCACTCTGATGTTTACGCCTGTCGTCAGACTGGATGCGCAATGCTTTGTGAGTCCAGCGTTCAGGAAGTTATGGATCTGACACCGGTTGCTCATTGCTCCGCAATCAAAGGAAGACTTCCATTCATTAACTTCTTCGATGGTTTCCGTACATCTCATGAAATCCAGAAAATTGAGACATGGGATTATGAAGATCTGAAAGATATGGTAGATCTTGATGCAATCAATGCATATCGCCAGAACGCATTAAATCCAAATCACCCATGTCAGATGGGTTCCGCACAGAATCCGGATATCTTCTTCCAGGCAAGAGAGGCATGCAACCAGACTTATGATGATATGCCTGCAATTGTTCAGGAGTACATGGACAAAGTTAATGAGAAACTTGGTACAAACTATAAATTATTCAACTACTATGGTGCAGAGGATGCTGAGAAAGTTATCATCGCTATGGGTTCCGTTTGTGAGACAATCGATGAGACAATCGATTATCTGATGGCAAAAGGTGAGAAAGTAGGTCTTGTAAAAGTACGTCTGTACAGACCATTCTCTGCAGAAGCTCTGGTTAATACTATCCCGGATACTGTAAAACAGCTTATCGTTCTTGACAGAACAAAAGAGCCGGGTGCTATGGGCGAGCCGCTTTACCTTGATGTAGTTGCTGCATTAAAGAATACAAAATTTGATCAGACACCGATCTTCACAGGACGTTACGGACTTGGTTCCAAAGATACAACACCTGGACAGATCATTGCTGTTTACAACAATACAGAAAAAGAGAAATTCACAATCGGTATCGTTGATGATGTCACAAACCTTTCTCTGGAGGTTACAGAGCATCCGGTTACAACTCCGGCTACAACAATCAACTGCAAGTTCTGGGGACTTGGAGCAGATGGTACTGTAGGTGCTAATAAGAACTCCATCAAGATCATCGGTGATAATACTGATATGTATGCTCAGGCTTACTTTGATTATGACTCCAAAAAATCAGGTGGTGTAACAATTTCCCACTTACGTTTTGGTAAAGATCCGATTCGTTCCACATATCTGATCAACAAAGCAAACTTTGTAGCGTGCCACTGCCCGGCTTATATCCACAAATACAACATGGTTCAGGATCTGGTTCCGGGTGGAACATTCCTTCTGAACTGCTCATGGGATATGGCAGGTCTGGAAGAACATCTTCCGGGACAGGTAAAACGTTATATTGCTGAGAACGATATTCAGTTCTATACAATTGACGGTATCAAGATCGGTAAAGAGATCGGACTTGGCGGACGTATCAATACAGTACTTCAGTCTGCATTCTTTGCACTTTCCAATATCATTCCGGCTGACAAAGCAAACGAACTGATGAAAGCAGCTGCAAAAGCTACTTATGGTAAAAAAGGTGATAAGATTGTACAGATGAACTATGATGCAATTGATGCTGGTGCTAAGCACGTTGTTAAGATCGAAGTTCCTGAAAGCTGGAAAACAGCAGGTGAGGAGAGCCTTACAGGTGCTGCAGTAACAGGCGCACGTCAGGATGCAGTTGACTTCGTAAACAACATCCAGAAGAAAATCAATGCTCAGATGGGTAATACATTACCAGTATCTGCATTCAAAGATTATGTAGATGGTTCCACACCGTCTGGTACATCCGCTTATGAGAAACGTGGTGTGGCAGTAGACGTTCCGGTATGGGATGTAAATAAATGTATCCAGTGTAACCAGTGTTCTTATGTCTGCCCGCACGCAGCAATCCGTCCGGTTGCTATGACAGAGGCTGAGGCAGCTGCAGCTCCGGAAGGAATGCAGTACAAAGATAT
>CAKRKO010000130.1 GCA_934358495.1 uncultured Eubacterium sp.
AATCTTGAAAAATTGATTCCCATCAGATAATCTTCTTTGGCTCGCAGATATGCAGATTCCGATAAATTATCATATTCTGACAAATCTTTTGCTTCATGGATCCCGCGTAAAATTTCTTCTTCCGTCTGAGAATCAATCCATACTCGACGGCGGTCTTTGCCTTTCACTCCTGCCATCTGTTCCACCAGACGGTAGATGTACTCTCCTTCCCGTCCGGAGTCAGTACAGACGTAAATGGTATCTACATCCGAACGGTTCAACAAGTTCGATACAATTTTAAACTGCTTACTCACCCCCGGAATCACTTCATATTTAAATGTTTCCGGAATAAACGGTAAGGTCGACAGACTCCATTTTTTGAATTTCATATCATAGGCTTCCGGATAACTCATAGTTACCAGATGTCCTACACACCAGGTAATGACTGCATTTTCTGATTCCTGATAGCCATCGAAGGTACGCATATCTTCCTTCAGTGCCCTGGCAAATTCACGGGCCACACTTGGTTTTTCTGCTATGTATAAAGATTTTCCCATTCAAACTCCTTATTAACGCTTGTTTCTACGAATAAAGCGGACATTCGCAATCCGTTTCGCTACTTGCTCATGAACGCAGTCGCTTCGCGATCTGTCAGTGAGAGCTTTCAACTCCCACTGACATAAGCATCCCCCCTCACCCGCCACTTAGTGCTCCGCGCACTTGAAGCGGGGGAATGCTTATCTGCGTTCAAACTGTTCAAGCCGTTCGTAGAAACCATCATAAAAATTCTCCTGCTGTACAGGAGTAAAATAAAACATTTGAAGAAACAGCATATTTTTCCGTTTTGCTTCCTCTTCATCACAATTTTGCATGATCTGACGAAGAGATTTGGTGAGCGCATGCCATTTTACTAAAAACCGCTCATAATCCTTCATTCCATCCATTTCAAGCCACTTACTTACTTTCATCTTTGATTTATTTTTCGCCGGACAGGCATCCGTCAGCAGAAAATAGCTCAGATTTTCCCCATCATAATTTCGCCCCAGAGGAAACAGACGGCAAATCCCCGGTCTAAATGCATGGATACTGCATCTGCCTTCTTCATTTAAAAAAGAACATTTTGGTCCTGTCGCGGATGGTGTCATTTTCAGATTCGGAAGGATCAGACCATCTTCCACATGCAGATCTATCGCACCTGCAAGCAGTTGTTCAAAACTCTGTCCAAGGTTCCGTTCCAGACGCCAGACATCCATCGGATCCAGCAAAATGGATTCACCCATATCACAACAACAGGCGGAACAGCCAGTGCAGTCATGACAGCCTACTTTTACCATGTCGTTGCTGCTATATAACTTTCCATCTGATATATCTTTTAAATATTCTTCCATCTATTTCACCCGTCTTTCAAAAATCCAGTAGTTGCATTATAACAAAAATGCTGATACTTTCCAAGAGGCAGATTTACAGACAAACGTCCCCTGCTCATTGCTTATCGCAATTCAGTCAGAGGACATTCTCTTTTTCTTCAACTATTACAACTTTTCTTTACATTCATACACGCAACGGATATCCTTTAAACTGCAACATCTTCCATTTACATAATTCGGCTGCGTTTCCAGATATATCTTATCATCTTCCTCCAGTGGATACAACCGTAGTATCAATTCCGTTGGAAAATCAAATCGTTTCAGACTGACTTCCCAGACATCACCAATATAATACTGATCCGCAATTTTCTCACCATTCAGGTAAAGTTCTGCCTGATCTGCCTGAAAATCAATCCGAAGAAAGATATTTTCTTTTGCTGCATCATATGCTTTGTCATAGGAAATTCGAATCACATATTCCTGATAATCTTTGCCAGTATCGTCAATCGCACATGCTTCTGCCTCGGAAAAATCTGTTTTTTCTGCTCTGTCAAAAACATTTTTTTCTTTCCGTATAATGCAGCTATTTACATCTGTATGTGTAAATGACGCGACAGTCTGATTGTCTGCTGCCGCCAGATCATGACTCAGCACGCAAATTGTGGATGCATCACCTTCCACATGTAAGAAAGCCGGAATGATATCTGATTTTTTCCACCCATTGTCAATCCACGTTTTAGCATCTTCCACAGTCGCATCCATGATTATCCAGCAGTTTTTCTGTGCACGATCACTGCGACAAATTACCTCTATCCCTTTTTCTGTTTCCAAAATAGGTAACGCACTGAAAAACAATATATTTGGATATTTTTTCATGCGCCATGCACATTTTGCCCAGGTTCGATCCATACTGATAAGCACTTGGCCAGACAGTTTTTCATCTACCTCATACTGCATTTTTTCATTTCCATAGAAAAACCATAGTTTCTGGTTGATATTGCATAATGGTGTCTGATTAATCCAACGTAATGTCACGTCATCTGACAGCGGAAAATTAAACGGATAAAAGAAGTAAGCTCCATTTTTAATATCCTGTTTTGGGAAACTTATTTCTCCATCTGCTGTCTGAACACGCAGCATCACATCTTTATGCTCTGTCATCTCATAACCACGCTGATAATTGTTTACAAACAGATAGCCATAATCACCGCTTCTACGCGTAATCATACGAAATGCAGATAAATCTTCTGCATCCTGAAAATCTCCGGTATGAACTGAAGAACTCTCACAGTCATCCCCCGCAAACTGTGGCTGCATATTGCAAAATGTCTCCCCATAATCATGTGCAAACATGGAAAGAAGTTTCAATTCTTTTGCCGTCTCTGAAATCTGACCATATTCCCGGATCGGTGCCTGAAAATCATAGGAAAGTTCAGGGACATCGCAAAAGGACCCAACCGCCGTCGATTCCTGTAAGCTACTGAGTTTTCCTTTCGGATTTGTCCCGCCGTGATACATATAATAGCCCAACAGGTTACAACCGCTTCCAAGTTTGCATACTGACATCGCTCCGATATCTTCTGCTGCCACCCGTGGTCTGCGATGATGTGTCACCTGCACACCACCACCAAGTTCTGCGGTCAGATACGGATACGCATCTTTATCAAATGACAATTCCATGCCCGGCGCATAATCACTGCCAATATTCCCATCATTTCGCACCGTTGAAAACAGATAATTTTTGTTTGGCGGAAGCTGTTTTAAAGAAGCATCCCATGGGGCATCACAATAACCGCCCATAACCGGTGTCAGATTACCAAGAACCGCACCGCCCCATCCGGTTGCTGTCCAATAAGGTGCTTCAAAGCCAATCGTTTTTGCCAGTTTTGTTAGCGTCCGCATATGCTGCTCTCCGTCAGCACCACGCAAGCCACCCACATGACCATATTCATTTTCAATCTGAATACCAAGAATGCAATGTGTTCCTTCCACTTCTTTATAAATTTTCTTCCAGAAACGTTCCACCAAAGCCAGGTAATCAGGATCATCGCTGCGCAATTTATATCCTTTTTTCAGCAGCCAGTCCGGAAAACCACCATTTCGTGCCTCTCCATGCGCCCACGGTCCGATACGAAGCCACACATGCATCTGCCATTTCTCGCACAATTCCAGAAAACGATGCAGATTGCGTTGACCGGAAAAATCAAAGACACATTCTTCTTCCTCATGATGAATCCAAAATACATAGGTTGCTATAATATCCATGCCACAGGCTTTCATTTTTCGAATCTCATCTTCCCATTCCTTCTCCGGGCATCTGGAAAAATGAAACTCCCCCATCATTGGAAAAATTGCTTTTTTATTTTTGAGTAATGATACTCCGTTAATACTGTATTTTTCCATTCAAAATTCCTTTTCTCATATTTATTTTCATCAAGATTTGTAAACTGAGTAATTTGTTTTTTACTTTGTTTCTGTGTCTATTATATCATTTTAGTTCCATACTTCCTATTTATTTTTTATCCAAAAACTTGCTTTTCTTTTTTGAAAAATTGCTCCGCAACATATCATCTTGTTTTAACTATTTTGTTTCTGCTATAATTCAGCAATAAACCTGATATGATTTGGAAACGAAAAAAAGCCTTCTGCCATTTAGCAAAAGACTATGTTTCTTATAAGTAAAGCGGACGTTTGCAATCCGCTTTCACTACTTGCTCAGGAACGCAGTCGCTTTGTGACCTGTCAGTGGGAGCTTTTAACTCCCACTGACATAAGCATCCCCCTTACCCACCGCTTAGTGCTCTACACACTTG
>CAKRKO010000131.1 GCA_934358495.1 uncultured Eubacterium sp.
ATACCAGACAGGGAATTGATCCGAAGCCGATTGTTGGCGAAATCGGAGAATGCGAAGCATGCCACTAAGTCAATAGAGCGTTTAAAAGCTGGTGCAGATGGGTTCTGCACCAGCTTTTTTGCTTGTCAAAGTGAATAAAAAATAAAGGGAATATTTGGATGCTTTTTTGGCATTTTTAAATTGACAAGATTTTCATTATGTAGTATACTATAGTTGTAAATGAATCGATTCAATAAAAAAAGGAGGAGTAATAATGTTAAAACAAATTCGGAAGTTACTTGCGGTTGGAAGTAGCATTTTGTTGATGGCTACAATGTTATCCCTTCCTTCTGTAAGTGCAGTGTCGTATAATTATGACATCAATGGAGATGGTCAGGTTGGGCTGGCAGATGCTGTCTTTTTAAAAAAATATCTAAATGGTCGTTGTGATGTTACCAATCAAACGGTATTAGATGTCACACAGGATGGTATCATTGATATGGTGGACTATGATTGTATCATAGCGTTTTTAATGGGTAGCGATTTTTCAATTTTATAAAAAGGGAGGGAGTTTTATGCGATTAATTCGAATGAGTGTTTTTCGTTTTCTTTCAATATGTATTGTTTTAGCAATGTGCATCTGTTCATTTGGCATACAACCATCAGCAGAAAAAGTAGGCGCTCATGTCAAGGAATATTATAAATATGATTATGCGACAGGAGAAAGAACATCTTATACATTATCCCAGGACATTCTTACAAATGATGCAAATGAAGATGAAGCTGATGCGCAGTCAGATGAGTCGCGTGTTCCTGGTGGAAATAGTGGGGTTGTAAAATTAGTAATTGATGGTGACACGGCATCGGGATTTATTATTGATGACCATATTATAGCTACAGCGGCACATTGTTGTATAGAAAAATATAAAGAGCCATATGGTGATATTAAAGTGCTTTTATTTGCAGATGCGGCAGATCGAACACCAGCGGCAAGTATAAGACCTGTTGAAATTCATGTGCCTGTAGCATATTTAACAACTGATGTAAAAGAGCATGGCGGAGTGGTGCGTGCTAATGACTATGCTTTGATTACAGTGGCAGAAGATTTAAGTGCCTATGAGCATTATGATCTGGGTACTGTTACGGATGCTTTTGAGAAAAGCGGAAGAGATGTTACGGTAACTGGATTCCCGGAAACTGTAGGAAGTCAAAAAGTAAATACAGCAACACAACATCAAATGTATACCAGTTCAGGTGCAATTGAAGAAAATACATGGAATATGGAGGCGGGTGACCGCGTACTTCTTTACAATACGAAAATGACAAACGGAAATAGTGGCGGCCCAATTTATGTGACAACGACTTATCAAAAAGGAAAAACGATTCAAACGAAAAAAACGGCAATAGGAGTAGCAATTGCGCCAGGATACGGCAGTGGGGGCTTAGGTGTTCGGATACTTCCTGAAATATTGAAGTTTTATAAGAGTAATGATTATGTAAATTATGCGTGAGGTGAGGTCAAATGAAAAAATGGATACAATCTATTGCAGCAGTTTCCAGTGCAGCAGTATTATGCTGTGGCTGGAATCCAGTTTCCGCGGAGTCTATTCTGCCAGATACCGCCACATATCGAGCCAGTTTGGCTGCATCTGGAAAGGCTTCCGGATATGCTTCTGTTTATATGGTGGCAACGCCGACAGAAGATGCAAAGTATGGGAAAATGATGCTGTCCACATCACCAGTGGTAGATGGTGTATTGACACAGGAATACCTATTTTTGGATCCAGAACTAGACTGGTATATTCGAAATGACTGGCAATGGGGTGGATTCGTGATCACTGCATCGGCAGAAGTACCCACCATGGAGTCTTTGGGACTGACAGAATTACAGGCATCCATTCCGGATATGAAGTTGATGCCTTATGATCAGGCATGTTATGACAGTATGTGCGATGATGATTGGGTTGCTAACTATTGTCATCCGGAAATAGAGCCTGGAGAAAATCAGTATTATTTGCAAGTCCCGAGTGATAATTATTTTCAAGATTATGATACCATTTCAACGCTTCTGCGTCAAAATGAATCACTGGAACAAGTGCAGGATTTCTACTTGTTTGTAGATGGCAGGAAAATAGCGGAACGGTATTTTTCAAGAGGTTCTTTGTCGTACTATTCGGCGGAACAGCTTGACTTGCAGCAGGAAGCAGGTTTAGAGATTCCTTATACTGTAAGCGAGAAAGAGGATGGCACAATTCGCTATCTCATTCGCTGTAAAACCATTAGGGATTTGGTTCGGGCGGTTTCCTGTTTGGAGCAGTGTGATGCGTTTAGTAGGATGGAATTTTACCAAATGGGATCTGCATACGCGTTAATGGAAATTTCTGCTTATCCGGGCGATGTGGATAATGATCGGGATATTACGCTTTCGGATGCAACTGCGATTTTAACCAAGTACACAGAAACTGCGGTCGGGGGTACATATACTTTCCAAATAGAGGATTCTCTGCAAGCACTTGCCCAATTCAATGCCGACTATAATGGAGACGGTATCATTGACTTGGAAGATGCAACAGCAGTTTTAACGAAATATTGTGAATCAGCCGTCAAGAAATAGAAATCAGTCAATCCAGCAGCAGTTTGTTAAAGTGAGGTGAGGTCAAATGAAAAAATGGATACAATCTATTGCAGCGATTTCCAGTGCGGCAGTATTATGCTGTGGCTGGAATCCAGTTTCCGCGGAGTCTATTCTGCCAGATACCGCCACATATCGAGCCAGTTTGGCTGCATCTGGAAAGGCTTCCGGATATGCTTCTGTTTATATGGTGGCAACGCCGACAGAAGATGCAAAGTATGGGAAAATGATGCTGTCCACATCACCAGTGGTAGATGGTGTATTGACACAGGAATACCTATTTTTGGATCCAGAACTAGACTGGTATATTCGAAATGACTGGCAATGGGGTGGATTCGTGATCACTGCATCGGCAGAAGTACCCACCATGGAGTCTTTGGGACTGACAGAATTACAGGCATCCATTCCGGATATGAAGTTGATGCCTTATGATCAGGCATGTTATGACAGTATGTGCGATGATGATTGGGTTGCTAACTATTGTCATCCGGAAATAGAGCCTGGAGAAAATCAGTATTATTTGCAAGTCCCGAGTGATAATTATTTTCAAGATTATGATACCATTTCAACGCTTCTGCGTCAAAATGAATCACTGGAACAAGTGCAGGATTTCTACTTGTTTGTAGATGGCAGGAAAATAGCGGAACGGTATTTTTCAAGAGGTTCTTTGTCGTACTATTCGGCGGAACAGCTTGACTTGCAGCAGGAAGCAGGTTTAGAGATTCCTTATACTGTAAGCGAGAAAGAGGATGGCACAATTCGCTATCTCATTCGCTGTAAAACCATTAGGGATTTGGTTCGGGCGGTTTCCTGTTTGGAGCAGTGTGATGCGTTTAGTAGGATGGAATTTTACCAAATGGGATCTGCATACGCGTTAATGGAAATTTCTGCTTATCCGGGCGATGTGGATAATGATCGGGATATTACGCTTTCGGATGCAACTGCGATTTTAACCAAGTACACAGAAACTGCGGTCGGGGGTACATATACTTTCCAAATAGAGGATTCTCTGCAAGCACTTGCCCAATTCAATGCCGACTATAATGGAGACGGTATCATTGACTTGGAAGATGCAACAGCAGTTTTAACGAAATATTGTGAATCAGCCGTCAAGAAATAGAAATCAGTCAATCCAGCAGCAGTTTGCCAAATCGGTAAACTGCTGCTTTTCTTGTGCAAAGTGCTAAAAATGCAGGAAGAACGCAGGAAACGGACGTTTTATTTGCGTAAAATGTAATTTT
>CAKRKO010000132.1 GCA_934358495.1 uncultured Eubacterium sp.
GGGATTCGAACCCTCGACACTGCGGGTATGAACCGCATGCTCTAGCCAACTGAGCTATCTCGCCACACGAACTTCTTAAATATACATGAGATGGCGAGATTTGTCAACAGTTTTTTGTAATTTTTTTCATCCTTGCACCTCCTATGCACCTTTGCAGCAGTTGTGCATATAAAAAGATTAATTGAGGGAGAAATATGGGGGAATAAAACCGAGGCAAATAATAAACTTGTGCAGAATGCGCAGTAATCTGAGCTGAAAAAATAAAATATTTATGAAAAATATTTTGGCAGTCAATGCGTATCATCGAATATGGTTAAAAAATCAGAGCAATCTGACGGAAAAGGAACGAACATGAGGAAAAATCGTTGACAGATTTAACGAAATGTAAAGCGAATCTTGCAATTGGAACTACCTTTTTTGGAGCAAAAATCGAAAAAGATGGATTTGACAAAAAATCCATATCATGCAATAATGCACCCGATGTGGAAAATCTGCATAAAGTGTAGCAAAAATAAAATGAAATCGTTACAAATTTTCCATTTTGTATAGGGGTGAGCTCATATAGAAAGGGTGAATCAATCATGACAGAAAAGAAAATCAAATTAAATGCAACCAATGAAGTACAGGAATTTGTCAATGCAGCATCCGAATGTGATTTTGATATTAACCTGCACTATCAGCGTGCCATTGTAGATGCGAAATCATTTCTTGGAGTTTTAAGTCTTGGGCTATCGAAAATTTTTACAGTATCTTATGGCGGAAATGATGGTAATTTTGAACAGATTCTGAGCAAGTATGCTGCTGCATAATCAGAAACCACGCAATCACTGAAAAAGAACAGAGATATATAACAGGGTCGTACGATGAAAAGTACGGCCTTTTTTCTGTTTGCAGTGAAAAAAAGCACAAGATGTGTTACACTGATAATAGTTTGCTGAACCGACGGATAAAGAAAGGCTTCAGTATATAAAGTGTTGAAAAGGCGGATAGCAGTTATTTATGGAACAAATAGGAAACACGGATGTTACGGAACAGCAGGAATTAACGAGAATACGGATTTCTGTACGAAATCTGGTGGAATTTATTTTTCGTTCCGGAGATATTGACAATCGAATTGGAAAAGGTGTGCAAAAGGAGGCCATGCAGGAAGGCAGCCGGATGCATCGTAAAATTCAGGGACGGATGGGGATTGAATATCGCGCAGAGGTTCCGCTGAAGCTGGAAGTGCCGCAGGAGCAGTATGTGCTTTCACTGGAAGGACGGGCTGACGGCATTATCACAAATGCGGAAAGCGTGATGATTGATGAAATAAAGTGCATGTATACGGATGTGACACGTTTGGAAGAACCGGTTTTTGTGCATAAGGCGCAGGCAATGTGTTACGCTTATATTTATGCGTTGCAAAATGGTTTAGATCAGATTTCCGTGCAGATAACTTACTGTGATCTGGATACAGAGGAAATCCGACGGTTTCAGGAAAGTTTTACTTTTTTCTGGCTGGAGAGATGGTTTCAGGACATGATGGAAGCGTATCGTAAATGGACAGATTTTCAGTTCACATGGAGAAAAATCCGCCAGTCTTCCATCCAGATGTTGGAGTTTCCGTTTCCTTATCGAGATGGTCAGCGTAAACTGGTGGGGGATGTATACAGAACCATCAATCGAAAAAAAATATTGTTTGTTCAGGCGCCCACCGGAACCGGAAAAACGATTTCCACGCTGTTTCCGGCAATCCGTGCCGTTGGAGAAAATCTCGGAGATAAAATATTTTATCTTACTGCCAAAACGATTACGCGAACAGTTGCAAAGGATACCTGTGACCTTTTGAAAGCACACGGATATCAGAGCAAAGTGATTGTGCTGACAGCAAAGGAGAAAATATGCCCCTGCGAGGAGATGGACTGTAATCCATCCAACTGTACACGAGCGAAAGGGCATTATGACCGGGTAAACGATGCAGTGTATGATCTGATCACCACGGAAGATAATTTCACAAGGGAACGGATACTGGCGCAGGCGGAAAAATATCAGGTCTGCCCGTTTGAGATGTCTTTGGATGCGTCGCTATATGCAGATGTCATTATCTGTGATTACAACTATGTGTTTGACCCAAATGTGTATCTGAAACGATTCTTTTCCGAGGGAGAGAATGGCGATTATATTTTTCTGGTGGATGAGGCGCACAATCTGGTGGAGCGCGGCCGGGAGATGTACAGTGCCGTTTTGGTCAAGGAAGAGATTCTTGCATTGAAAAAACTGGTGCGAGGCAAAGATCGGAAGTTGGAGGCGGCACTGCAAAAATGCAATCGACAGATGCTGGAGTGGAAGCGTGAATGTGAGAAATACGTGGTGTACGAAAGCATCGGAGCCTTTGCATTTTCTCTGATGCGGCTGATGTCCCTGCTGGATGTGTTTTTGCAGTCCAGAGGAGAAATGCCGGAGCGGAAGGCAATTACAGACTTTTATCTGAATCTGCGTCATTTTATGAATATGTTTGAGAGGGTGGATGAAAACTATGTACTGTATTCAGATTTTGATGAGGAAAACAGGTTTTGTCTGCATTTATACTGCGTGAATCCGTCGGTGAATCTGCAGGAATGTCTGGAGCAGGGCAACAGTACAATATTTTTCTCGGCAACGTTGTTGCCTGTGAATTATTATAAGAATCTGCTCAGTTCGAAAAAAGATAATTATGCAGTGTATGCGGATTCCGCGTTTAAAGAGGAACAGCGGCTGTTGTTTATTGGCCGGGATGTCAGCAGCTTGTATACACGACGGACGATTGGAGAATTTCATCGGATCGCACTGTATATTCAACAAGTACTGCGGGCAAAAAAGGGGAATTATCTGATTTTTTTCCCATCTTATCGGTTTATGGAGGATGTATATGAGCAGTTTCTGGCGGTTAATGAGCGGGAAGCAGATTGCATTATGCAGAACGGAAATATGAATGAAGCCGAGCGGGAAGAATTTATGCAGGAATTTGCCGAGTCACGGGAAAAATCACTGGCAGCATTTTGTGTGCTTGGCGGTATTTTTTCAGAGGGAATTGATCTGAAAGAAGATCTGCTGATCGGTGTGTTGATCGTGGGAACAGGATTGCCGCAGATCTGTACTCAGAGGGAGATTCTGAAGGAGTATTATCAGGAGGAAAATGGGCAGGGATTTGATTATGCGTATCAGTATCCCGGAATGAATAAAGTGCTGCAGGCAGCAGGACGAGTGATCCGGACAGCATCTGACCGGGGGATTATCGGGTTGCTGGATGAGCGTTTTTTACGGAATGATTATCGACAGCTGTTTCCGCGGGAGTGGAGTCAGTATGAGGTTCATACGCTGGAGAGTCTGCCTGAGGCGCTGGGTGCTTTCTGGAAAAAATAAATTCTTGTTTAGGGAATTTTAGAACAGGATGTGACAAAAACTCCAATGCAGGCACGACGGATTTCCTATCTTCGCTGCGCCGCCTATCTCCGACCGCTTCCGCGAACTCACCAACAGCAAAAGCAGCTGTTGGCTCAGACACACTCCCGCGGTCGAGCTATGCTCGCTCCGATAACGGAAATTCGTCTACCGCCTTGCCTTGGAGTTTATGCTCACATCCTGTTCTATTTACGCCGTGGCACCGCGTGACACGCATGCATATAATTCCTTGAAATAATAAGCACTGTGTTGCATGCGCAGATTTACGCTAAGAAAAATGAGAAAAACGAAGAGAATTGGCTATTTA
>CAKRKO010000133.1 GCA_934358495.1 uncultured Eubacterium sp.
CGGCGCAGCGAAGATAGGAAATCCGTCGTGCCTGCATTGGAGTTTTTGTCACATCCTGT
Source organism: uncultured Eubacterium sp. (assembly GCA_934358495.1). Lineage (GTDB taxonomy): Bacteria > Bacillota > Clostridia > Lachnospirales > Lachnospiraceae > Eubacterium_I. The sequence goes on from CAKRKO010000133.1 coordinate 60, forward strand.
TCCAACTTACCCTAAACAAGAATTTATGATGTTACGATATTGCGCAGCCATACTCCCTTTTTGACAAGTATGAACCCGATAATACATTTAATAAAATCTGCCGCCTGCACAATAGCATATATCCCAAGTACGGGCAACGCGGTGAACCGGCTGAGTGTAAAGGCTACTGATACACTCACCACCCAGATGAATACGCTGTCAAACAAAAATGTAATAATTGTTCTTCCGCCGGATCTTAAGGTGAAATAAGTGGCATGTAAAAATGCATTCTGTGGCATAAAAATCGCCGTGATCATAATAAAATACTTTGCCAGTTCTTTCGCTTCCATATTGGTATTGTATAAATTCGGGAATAATGGAGCAAGCGCAAGCATTACCAGTGCCACAATCGTGCAGCAGAATACCGAGAATGCAATCATCTTATTATCCGTATCTCGTGCTTCTTTCATCTTACCAGCGCCAAGCAGCTGTCCTACTACAATAGCTACAGAATCCCCTAATGCAATGAATACAATATTAAATACATTGTTAACGGTATTTGAAATATTCAGTCCAGCTACGACATTTAACCCCCGTACGGAGTAGCACTGCGTCAGCATTGCCATACCGGCTGCCCACAATGTCTCATTCAAAAGCAACGGTGTTCCCTGAATCAGAATGCGTTTGATCATCACTCCCGGAATCCGCATCGTACGATATAAACCACTGGCAAATACATGTTTTGCCTGATGTCTGTGTGTCCAGCCAATAACGATCAATGCTTCCACATAGCGGGAAATCACAGTTGCCAGCGCCGCACCTCTTACTCCCATTTTGGGGAAGAATAACATTCCGTAAATCAACATAAAGTTAAAAAACAGATTGACCAATACTGCCACAACGCCCGCTTTCATCGGAAGCATTGTCTCACCACATTCGCGCAGCGTACTCGCATAAACCTGTACCAGCATAAATGCCGGCAATCCCCACACAATGATTTCCAGATATTCTTTTCCATAACGCAGAGTATCTGCAACCTGTGCTGCCGTACCATCGCCTTTCAGATACATATGGATCAGTACATCGCCCTTAGCCAACAGCAGAATGATTGTTGCCGCTGTTATAATAATTACCATCCACAGCTTATAGCGCATAGTATTACGGACGCCTTCCTGATCTCCCTTTCCAAAATACTGTGCTGTAAAAATTCCCGCTCCGGAAACGCCGCCGAAAATGCACAAATTATATACAAAAATCAACTGATTTACAATTGCAGCCCCAGACATCGGTTCTGTACCAATTCGACCGATCATAATATTATCCAGCAGGCTTACAAAATTTGTGATACCATTCTGGATCATAATCGGAATTGCAATTGACAATACCATCAGATAAAATCGTTTGTCTCCGACAAACTTTCTCCAAAATCTTTTTTTTTCTGTCATCTCCATCTATCTTAATCTCCCCACTCGTTCTCTCTATTCTCAATCGAATCCGCCAGTGATTGAAAATGCTCTCGGCATTCTTAACGCAATATCTTCTGCTGGCACCCAGATGCTCTTATACACATGATATTGCGCCACCTTTTAATCTTCAGATGTAATTTTATCCGAAGTGTATGGAAAATCCATTTTCAGATCACGGAAATAGTATTCCCGTTCTCTTTCGCCAATTTCCCGGGTCACGCGACATGGAATTCCTATTGCTATCACATTTGCCGGAATGTCCCTTGTCACCACACTGCCTGCGCCGATTACAGCATTATCCCCAATTGTCACTCCAGGAAGTATTACCGCATTGCTTCCAATCCAGACATTTTTTCCTATATGGATTGGCAGGGAATAATGTGCCCCCATCGAACGATATTCAGCATCTGCCGGATGTCCGGTGGTGCAAAGTGTTACATTTGGTCCGATCATTGTCTTATCACCAATGAAAATATCTCCATCATCCACTACACTCAGATTGAAATTCGCATAAAATGAGCCTTCCAGATACAAATGGCAGCCATAAGACATATGCACACCATCTTCAATAAATACGCTATCTCCGCATTTTCCTAATAATCCTTTTAACAGCTCTAATCGTTTTTCACGCTCATTTGGACGCGTGTGATTATAATCAAACATTACTTCTTTGCAATGTCTGCGCAATGCATCCAGTTCCTGCTCCTGTTCAATATCTACCGGATCCTTATGTCCATGCTCATAAAAAACCATCCCATTTGCAATTCTTTCTTTTAAATACATTTTTCCTATTCCTCCTGCAAAAATCTATTTCCCAATATATCTTATCGTCGAATAATGAATAGCCCCTATTTCTTTACTCATATTTTTAACAGTACTTTTGACTGTTATCGATTACTTTTCTTCTGAACTGTCAAACTTAGAAACGCCCCAAGATTTCCACGTTTTCCATGACTTGCACGATGCGAAAACAATAATTCCGGATTGCAGCAGGTACATACATCTGTCACTGCCAGATGCTCAGGCTTCACCCCTGCTTCCAGCAGCACAATTTCATTTGCTTTCCATAAATCCAGCTGATATTTTCCATTTCCTTTATTGATCAACATTTCTGATACACGCCCGGAAAATGCATCTTCAAACTGAACTGCTACATCTTCACTTACTTCATAACAGTCCTGGCAGATGGATGGACCAACGGCACAGTATACATCTGAGGCCTCAGTGCCATATTCCCGATACATCGCTTCAAGGGTACATTTTCCCATGCGCGCAACGGTTCCTCTCCATCCGGAGTGACTCAGACCTATGGCATGATGCACCGGATCTACAAAATACAGTGGCACGCAATCTGCATAAAATGTTACCAGTGTCAGTCCCGGTACATTTGTAATAAGCCCATCTACATCCGTATAATCTCGTGGCCGGATAATTCCTTTTCCTGCATCTGATTCTGTCACTACCCGTATATTTGTCGTATGTGTCTGATCCGAACATACAAGATGTTCACAGTCTGTTCCCATAGCTTCAGCAATACGCCGGTAATTCTCCTCCACATCTTCTTTTACGTCTCCGCGACTAAAGCTGAGATTCAGTGTCGAAAACATTCCTTCACTCACACCACCGCAACGCGTCGTAAAGCAATGGCGCACAATCCCTGTCTGTTCAAGCAGTGGATAGTGAAATAATGGCAACTTACTTCCATTTTTCAGCGGATGAACCATCAATTTCAACGTCTGCATGCCACCTGCTTTTCTTTTTATAAACATATTTTTCTTTTCCACAAATACATCCTTTCCTTCAGCATTCCATAATCTGATATCATGTGGCACCTGATTTCAATACTGTGCAGTCTGATAGAAATATTCATGCCACAGAAAATCTCTCATCCAGTTCACGAAGAAGTTCAAGTCGAACGCACGTGAGACTTGGTGCGTGATTCTGGTCAGCGTAAGCTGACATATTCTTCTCAGAATCACTGCACATCTACACTTCGTTCCGGTCGGCGCAAAACCATTGTCTCCCAGAC
>CAKRKO010000134.1 GCA_934358495.1 uncultured Eubacterium sp.
GCAATTGAATCGGATGAATATGGCAGAGCTGTCATCAATCAGGACAAATGCCTGTCCTGCGGTATGTGTATGGTAAGCTGTCCGTTTGGTGCTATCGCAGATAAGTCCCAGATTTTCCAGCTGATCCGTTGTATGAAAAATGGCGGAGAAGTTGTTGCAGAGATCGCGCCGGCTTATGCGGGACAGTTTGGCAAAGAGGCAACACCGGATAAAATTTATGCCGCACTGTTGAAATTAGGATTTTCACAGGTATATGAGGTAGCACTTGGCGCGGATATCGGAGCTGTGACAGAGGCACATGATTATGTTTACCATGTGAAAACAGGAGAAAAGCCGTTCCTGCTGACATCCTGCTGTCCGGCATGGTCCATGCTGGCGAAAAAACAGTTCCCGGAGATTATTGACAGTGTATCCAAGGAGCTGACACCGATGGTAGCAACTGCCCGCAGTATCAAGAAAGAACATCCGAATGCAAAAGTTGTGTTTATCGGACCGTGTGCGGCAAAGAAACTGGAAGCAATGAGAAAAACAGTTCGCAGTGATGTGGATTTTGTTATTACATTTGAAGAATTGGATGCCATGTTTGAGGCGCGTGGTATTGATCCAAAGACGATTGAGAGTCGGGGACATCTGCATGATGCAACGGCAGCCGGTCGTGGTTATGCGGTAGCCGGTGGCGTATCTAAAGCCATTGAAAACTGCGTTCATGAGTACTATCCGGATGTAGAGGTGCTGATTGAGCATGTGGAAGGTCTGGACGAGTGTAAAAAGGTACTGATGCTTGCAAAAGCCGGACGGAAGAACGGATACCTGATTGAAGGTATGGGCTGCCCGGGTGGATGTGTGGCCGGAGCCGGTACACTGATTCCGGTACCGGAGGCAAAGAAGGATGTACAGCAGATCGTTAAGGAATCTACGAAAAAACTGCCTCCGAAACAATTACGGGAGATAGAATTAAAATAATTTATGAAGATTGACACAAGTCAGATCAATGCAATCAGGCACAAAGACGGGCCTGAACTTGTACTGGCGGGACCAGGGTCGGGAAAAACTCTGGTCATCACCCGCCGGGTACAGCATTTGATTGAACAATACCATATACCGCCATCCACCATTTTGGTCATTACGTTTACAAAAGCGGCAGCCACGGAGATGCGACAGCGGTTTGAAAAATTAATGGGCGGCAGAAGAGTATCAGTATCTTTCGGAACTTTTCATGCAGTCTATTTTATGATTTTAAAACATGCCTACGGTTACACGGCAGATAACATTGTAAAAGAAGAGCAGCGCTTGCAGTTTATGAAGGAATATATTCACCGACTGCGTCTGGAATATGACGATGAGAATGAATTTATTTTCAGTCTGCTCTCTGAAATAAGTCTGGTGAAAAACACATCGGTAAATCTGGCACATTACTATTCATCCTGCTGCGGACAGGATGTCTTTCGAAAAATATTTGAAGCTTATGAATCCTTTTTACATCAGAACCGTCTTATTGATTTTGATGACATGTTGGTATATTGCAAGGAACTGCTAGTGCAGCGCCCGGATATTCTGGCGGCATGGCAGCGGAAATATCAGTATATTCTAATTGATGAGTTTCAGGATATCAATCAGATTCAGTATGACATTATACGAATGTTGGCGGCACCGCAGGATAATCTGTTTATTGTTGGTGATGACGATCAGTCCATTTACCGGTTTCGTGGAGCGAAACCGGAGATCATGTTGAATTTTACCAAGGATTATCCAAATGCCGGAAAAATAATACTGGATATTAATTATCGTTCCGGGGCGGAAATCGTTAAGCAGGCGGGAAATCTAATCTCATATAATGAAAAAAGATTTGATAAACGGATCACACCAGCGACAGAAAACGGAATTTCGGTGGTAAAACAAGAATTTCATACACAGCGGGAACAGAATCTGTATGTGATACAGGAAATTTTGCGTCTGCACAAGGAAGGAATGGAGTATAATGATATGGCAGTGCTGTTCCGTACCAATATGCAGCCACGTTTTCTGATGGAAATGATGCTGGATTACAGTATACCGTTTACGGCAAAAGACCGGATTCCGAATATTTATGATCACTGGATCACGAGGGATCTGTTTGCCTATATAGACATTGCAAGAGGTGATCGAAGCCGAAGCAGTTTTCTGAAGATCATGAACCGCCCGAAACGGTATCTTTCCAGAGAGAGTCTGCCTTATGAGGAGGTGGCTTTCGATGTGTGGGAAGAATTTTATGAAGATCAGGGGTGGATGGTGCAACGGTTGGAAAAACTGCAGATGGATTTGAAGGTGATCGCAGGAATGCGACCGTTTTCTGCCATCAATTACATACGAAAAGGTGTGGCATATGAAGATTATTTGCGGGAATACGCAGATGTGCGTCGAATTCCGTTCGAAGATCTGACAGATGTGCTGGATGAGTTGCAGGAAAATGCCAGAGGATTTGAAACTTTTGAAGCATGGTTTGAACACATCGAACAGCTACGGAAAGAACTGGAGGAACAGGCAAAAAATTACAAAGTGACAGATGGTGTCAACTTAAGCACATTACATTCATCCAAAGGGCTGGAATACGATTCTGTATTTCTGGTGGACGTGAACGAAAAAATTATGCCAAATAAAAAAGCAGTGCTGGATGCAGATTTGGAAGAAGAACGCCGGATGTTTTACGTTGGAATGACGCGGGCGAAGAACCGGTTGTACCTGCTCTGGTCTCATCAGATCCGAAACAAAGATATGGATCCGTCACGGTTCCTGATAGAGTGTGAGGCCGCCAGAGTCAAGTGCTAGAAAAAATCATAAAAGTAAAAGAAGCCAGAGTCAGATTTTTCTTGACGCGCGATTGTTAGCGCGAGAGAAAAATCTGACTCTGGCTTTTCATGACTTCCCGTTTCAGATGAAATTACATTTGATCAAATGCTTCCTCATCCAGTAACTCATCAAACCGATCACTGACAGCATCAAACTCATCATCACTGTCAATATTTTCCAAAGACGGATTACCTTCTTCATCCTCAAAGTAGCGGTAGAAAATTACTTCCTCATCATTATCAACCGGAACCAGTGCAATGTAATTCTGATTATCTACATCAAAGATGGTCAGAATCTGACATTCCAGCTGGGAACCGTCATCCAGATCCAGAGTAACAAACATTTCCTGAGGATCGAAGATTTCTTCTTCATTATTTGTGTTATTCATATTGCTCATTTTAATTGCCCTCATCTTTTTTTTATCTATTCTCTATACAGGAATTTACCCCATAGGATAGTACAAGTATAAAAATTCAAAGAACAAAAGTCAATTCTTTTTCAAATTTTTTTGTTGACAAAGGAAAAGAAATCTAATATACTTTGAATATCAAAATATTTGAAATAAAAATTATTTGAAAGGAAGAATAAAATTATGTTAGAGAAAATGAAAGAAATGATCGCAGATCAGTTATCAGTAGATGAGGATA
>CAKRKO010000135.1 GCA_934358495.1 uncultured Eubacterium sp.
GTGATTCTGAGAAGAATATGTCAGCTTTCGCTGACCAGAATCACGCACCAAGTCTCACGTGCGTTCGACTTGAATATTTTAAGAAATAAGTATTAAGAAATGAGGGCTTAAACTATGTGGGCTTACGAAAGTGTATTTTATCAAATTTATCCATTGGGCTTCTGTGGAGCACCTTTTGAAAATGACGGTGTACTGACACCTCGCATTCGGAAGGTCATCGACTGGATTCCACACATCAAAAATCTCGGTGCGAATGCCATTTATTTTTCACCGGTATTTGAATCTGATACGCATGGATACAATACCAGAAATTTTCGGAAAATTGATGTGCGTCTGGGCACAAACGAAGATTTTGCCGATGTCTGCCAGGCATTGCACAAGGAGGGAATCAAAGTCGTACTGGACGGTGTATTCAATCATGTTGGTCGTGGATTCTGGGCATTTCAGGATGTGCTGGAAAAACGCTGGGATTCCCCGTACAAAGACTGGTTTCATATCAGTTTTGACGGCAATTCCAACTACAATGACGGGCTGTGGTATGAGGGCTGGGAAGACAATTATGACCTGGTAAAACTGAATCTCTGCCATCCGGATGTGAAACAGCATATTTTTGACAGTATCCGAAGCTGGGTAGAGGAATTTGATATCGACGGTCTGCGACTGGATGTGGCTTACTGTCTGGATGAAAATTTTGTCAGGGAACTCCGGGCTTTCTGTGATAACCTGAAACCTGACTTTTTCCTGGTAGGTGAAATGCTTCACGGCGATTACAACCGCCTGATGAACGATTCCATGCTGCATTCTGCCACAAACTATGAGTGCTACAAGGGACTGTTCTCCAGCTTCAACTCCATGAATATGTTTGAGATCGTACACTCTCTCCTGCGCCAGTTCGGTCCGGAAAACTGGACACTTTACCGCGGCAAACATCTGCTCTGCTTTGTAGACAATCACGATGTCAGCCGTATTGCCAGCAATCTGACCAATGAACATCATCTGCCACTGATCTATGCCCTCTGTTTTGGTATGCCGGGTATCCCATGCGTCTACTACGGAAGCGAATGGGGTGCAAAAGCAAACAAAAATGAAGGTGATCCGGCATTACGCGCCTGCTTCGACGCGCCAGTGGAAAATGATCTGACTGCATGGATCGCAAAACTTTCCACTGCAAAAAAAGCAAGCAATGCGTTAAATTACGGTGATTTCCGTTCTGTTGTACTGACAAACCGTCAGTGCATTTTTGAGCGAAAAACAGATTCTGAACGTGTTCTGGTTGCCATCAATGCAGATAGCGAACCGTATACCGCTCATTTTGATGCCGGCTGCGGTACTGCCGTTGATCTGATCACCGGAAACAAACATGATTTCGGTGGTGGCAGTGAACTTCCGCCGTACAGCGCATTTTTCTGGAAATGTGAATATTAATTGTCACAAAAATTCCCTGCCTGTTTGCATTCGCAAAAAAGCAGGGAATTTTTAATTATTAAACTTCCACTTCGCCAGTCTCTCTCCTTCATACACAACTTTCAGTGAAAAAAATCGCGGATCATCCGACAGCAGACGCTCTAAAAACAGATGATCTCCCTCCCATGTCGGAAGCGACAACACCTTTTCTTTCTCCACCCATTCCAGTGTACCTTCATTGCATTCTGCCAGTTCTCCTTCAAACGCTGTCGCAGTAAACAAATGCATATATTCATCTTCCCATTCATCGGAACAGAAGGTCACAATCCCACGAAACTGATACTTTGTCAACGTCAGTCCTGTTTCTTCTTTTACTTCACGGATGAGACACTCATCAGGGCTTTCACCTGCTTCAAACTTTCCACCAACACCGATCCACTTGTCATGATTCTCATCATTTTTCTTTTTCGTCCGATGAAGCATCAGATATTTTCCATCTTTTTCTATATAACATAACGTTGTAAGACGCATAATATATTTCCACCTTTTTCTATTTTATAAAAATCTGATTTTTATTTTCATCATACTTTTTCTATTGCTTTTTGCATATCCTTTGGAATATACTCAATTTATGAATTTAAAGCGGACATTCGCAATCCGCTTTCGTTACTTGCTCATGAACGCAGTCGCTTTGCTTATTCTGCGTTAAACTATTAAGGAGTTAATTATGACATACGCACTTGTTTTGCTCTGCGGCGGTCTTAGCACCCGCATGGGCACAAACAAAGCTTTTCTCCCCTTCGGAGAATATACCCTGATTGAATATCAGGTTCGGCGTTTTCGCCCTTACTTTGAAAAAATATATCTGTCCGTTCCTCAAATGACAGATTTCTGGATGCATCTTTCTGCCAGACTGGATTGCACAGCAATTCCTGACCAGGTTGAAAAAATCGGTCCCTTGGGTGGTCTGTACAGCTGTCTTTCTACAGTTACAGAGAATCTGCTATTTTTCACACCGGTAGATGCACCATTTACAAACACGGACACCGCCCCTGCATTATGCCAGACACTGAAGCAATCTATCGATACAGATCCGGCAAAATATGCCTGCGTCCTGAGACATCCATCCCGCGGAATACAGCCTCTTTCCGCAGCCTATGCCAAAACATGTCTTCCAAATATTGAACGCATGATACAGGCAGAAAACTATCGTCTGCGCCAGCTCCTGACACCAGAACACACCATCATCTCTGACATCCTTGTTCCGCAGGAGCATTTCTATAATATGAACGACATGCCATCCTACTATCATGCCCTGCAGATGCTGGCAGAAAAACAACCTGCGCTGTTTCCACCTGATTTTATTTCACAATCAGACCGGCAAATTCCATATGTCTCCTTCTCTGCAAAATCAGGCACAGGAAAGACAACCTATCTGGAAAAGCTGGTTGCCTGTCTGAAAGGAAAAGGACTTCGCATTGCCCTGATCAAACACGATGCACACGGATTTGAACTTGATCAGCCAGGAAAAGACAGCTATCGTCTCCGCGAAGCCGGTGTTGACACCATGATTCTCTCCGGACCGGATCAAACTGTACAGATTAGCAGACATACCGCCGGTGAACCATCCCTGAAGCAGCTGCTATCTTCCATTCAAGGTGTCGATCTGATCCTGATTGAGGGATATAAATTCGGATCACAGCCGAAAATCCAACTGCTGCGCAAAGGTTATAGTGAGACACCCGTAGGAAATCCAGAAAATACCATTGCATATGTTGCTGATTTTTCGTATAAACCCATACCGAAAAATCTTCCTGTCTTTGATTTGAACGAACCATCAGAAATGGCAGAATACCTAATTTCCCAGTTCATTTAGCCAGTGACATGCTCCCACCACTTAAATCCCAGATTTTGAAGTGGGGGCTTCTTGCTCAATGGCTCTACTGAGCCAAGTATCTACAAGCTATCCTCGCGTGCCCCGC
>CAKRKO010000136.1 GCA_934358495.1 uncultured Eubacterium sp.
GGCTGTCCCAGATGGAGCGGATCTCTTCAATGTATTCTTCCATGCTGGGCATGGAGGAACGGGTAACAAGGATATCATTCATTTTTCTCACTTCCCAAAGTTCCACACCAAAAAGCTACTATTTCTCTCAGAAGTCCGTTCTAGCACAAAACCGTGCTTCCGATAAAATTTCTGTGCGTTTGCATTGTCATCATCTACTTCCAGCCGAATCTTCTCCATACCGGCCTTCTGCGCCTCCGACGCACAATAATCCAGCAGTTGACTTCCCAGCCCTGTCCCCTGATATTTATTCCGAATACCAATCAACGAAATATACGCTGTTTTTGTATTCATATCATTGGTATAGATTGCCGCCATGCCAACACAGACGCCATCGTCCAGCATTGCAACAACATTTGCGTTTTGGGCTAGTTTTTCGGCATACGCTGTAAGTTCCACACGCTGTGACAGTGTGCAAAACTCTACTGAAAATGATTGGAGCAGTGTCAAAACATCAGAACCCGTCTGAAGTTTTTTATAATCTATCATATCATTTTCCAGCTTTCTATTAGCTATTCTCCACGATTACACGGTAATATTTCTGGATATTACCTGTAATCTCCATCATTTCTTCTACATTATCTGCTTTGAACAGAATCGTACCTAATGAATGCGTGGTATTCTGGTATGCATGAACTTCTTCACCCGGCTGCTTGGTACAGTATACTTCCAGCAAGTTCTTTACACGGAAGGTCTCGTCAAACCAGATTTCTTTAAACTTACCGCTCACTGTACTAAGCAGCATGTAGTTGCTCCAGCATCCAACAGTTGGAGCCATCTGCAATGCAGAACAATCTTCGCCAATGGCCGCACGGATGGTATAATCCACAAGGTCTACACCTGTTGCATACTGGATTAGTTGCGGGATATAGCTGCCGCCGTTGCGAGGACCAAGTTCTAGAATGTAAACCGTATCATTCTCATCAATAATGGCTTCAATGTTATAGGCACCAGTCTTCATGCCTAATTCTGTAATCAGGCGCTGAAGCTCATCGTCTACCTTTGCTTTCATAGCCGGTGTTAATAAGCTGGGCCAAAATTCGCCTAGTGCAACATATTCACGGGTTCCTCTGCCACTGTAAAGCTCATTGCCATAACTTGTAAAAACCAGCTTTCCGTCCACTGAAAAACCATCGCCAGATACCTGATAGCCTTTTTTCTGAATAAACTCTTCCACAATGAACCGGCCACTACGCGAATAAGAAATCGCTTCTTTCACGGCAGCTTTCAGTTCGCTTTTATCATAGATTTTGACAACGCCCTTGCTGCCGGAGGAATCTACAGGTTTTACCATGACTGGAAAGTGGAAATTTTCCATATCCCTATACGCTTCTTCATAGGTCGTATAGCCATGGGCATACGGACAATTCAATCCGTGTTTCTGAAGAAAATCACGGAAAAGATCTTTCTCCGTCAGGATTTTCACGGATTCATATGGATTGCCAGGCAGCCCCATCTTTTCTGCTACATAGGCTGCCGTAGGCGCTGCTGGATCTGAGGCATAAGCAACAATACCATCAATTTGCAGTTTCTGCGCCAGTTGAAGTACAGCTTCTTTATCTGTCGTGCTAACGTTATAGTATTCATCCGCGATTTTATGACCCGGATTTTCCGGCAAATAATCACAAGTGATTGTATATAATCCGAGTTCTTTTGCCTTTTTGATGCTGGGAATCTGCTGCATCGAACCGCCCAAGAGAAGGATTTTTTTCTGCGTCATCGTACAAGCTCCCTTCAAACGATGCTTTCCACAAATTTTTTTATTCGCCCACATGCTTCCAGTAGCTTTTCTTCCTCCAGCGTACAGGCAATGCGGATATGGTCATCATAATGGCTTCCATATGCTGCGCCCGGCACAACTGCCACATGCTGTTTTTCTAACAGTTCATGGGCAAATGCCACAGAATCCATTCCTGTTCTGCTGATGTTTATAAATAAATAAAAGGTAGCCTCTGGCTCAGGACAGAAAAGTTTATCAATCTGATTGATTTCACAGCACATGCTGCGGCATCTGCGCTTAAAAATCTCTGTTATTCGATGATCGTTTGCGCAGCAACGATAGGCCGCTATTCCTGCATACTGGGATGGCAGTGCTGCACAGGCCGCTACATTTTCCTGCAACTTCGTCATATCTGCAATTATGCGCTCCGGGCCGATCGCATAACCGACACGATACCCTGTCATTGCAAATCTCTTGGAAAGGCTGTCTACTACAATCGTGCGCTCCATCATTCCCGGAAATGATGCAATACTTTTATATGGACGTCCATTAAAAACCAATGTCCGGTATACCTCATCGGAAACGACAGCAAAATCATGTCGGTTGGCCAGTTCCGCAATCTGTGCTAAAACTTCACATCCGATCACACGCCCCGATGGATTGCAGGGTGAGTTTAAAATCAATGCCGTTGTTCTGGGGGTAATCGCCTTTTCAATCTGTTCTGAAGTAACTGTAAATCCGGAATCCTCTGTTGTGTTCACAATAATCGGAACACCACCACAAGAACGAACCATCTGGATGTAATTCACATAATACGGCCCCGGAATAATTACTTCATCCCCTTTGTCGAGAATGCAGCGCAGAGACAGATACAGTGCTTCCATGCCACCCACCGTTACAATCACATTTTTTTCCGGCGCAACTTGCAGACCATATTCTCTGCCGAACTGCTGAGCTATTGCCTGTCGAAATTCCAACAAACCTGCATTTGCAGAATAGCGCGTTTTTCCTTTTAGGATTGCATCACAGGCCGCTCTTTTAATGTTGTCATCCGGTTGGATATCCGGATCACCCAGCGTCAAATCAATCACGTCATTATATCCTTGTGCCAAATTGAATAATTCTCTTGTCAAAGACGGCGTGATTACTTCGACTGCACTTGAAGATTTCATTCTAGGCTCCTCTTAATTTTGTCTTGCTCACTCTTCGTTATCAGCCCACGGCTTTTTCTGAATCTTGGGCTTTACTACATTCCAGAGATATTCAAACGTATCCAGCTTCAGCAGTGCAGAACCGCCCAGATACACCGCTGCACCGATCAGGATCTGAATGACCAGCGTTACGATGTCCGGCAGATGTGCAAGATTGACCAGCCACATGCAGCAGCCCATGAAAATAGCCAGCAGAATGCTGGGCAGGATGTCTTTCAGCTGTTCCAGATAACGGTAATCCAGCAATTTTCTGTTCGGCCATGTATTGATGAGCTGGCTCAGCAGGCTGCTCAGGATCAGGCTGTAGGCCATTGCCATCAC
>CAKRKO010000137.1 GCA_934358495.1 uncultured Eubacterium sp.
AAGATCGGTATCGCAGAAGAATGTGTCGCTTCCGGTCTGTACGAAACCATGCAGTTCCCGTTCAGCTATCTTTCCTCTGTACAGGAACTTCATCTGGTAGAAGCCTGTTCCAGACAGAACATGGGATTTATTGCCATGAAAGGACTTGCTGGAGGGCTGATCCACAACTCCAAGGCTGCCATGGCTTACATGACACAGTTTGATAATGTTCTGCCAATCTGGGGGATCCAGAAAATATCCGAACTGGAAGAATGGCTTTCTTATATGGAAAATACCCCTTCCATGGATGAAGAAATTTCTGCTTATATCGAAAAAGAAAAACTGGAACTGACCGGTGATTTCTGCCGTGGCTGCGGTTACTGTATGCCTTGTCCTGCTGGCATTATGATCAATCAGTGTGCCCGCATGTCCCTCATGCTGCGCCGCGCACCGAGCGCCGACTGGCTGACTCCGCAGATGCAGGAGGAAATGAAAAAAATCGAAAACTGTCTCGAATGTGGCCAGTGCATGAAAAAATGTCCATATGAACTGAATACCCCGGAACTTCTGAAGAAGAATTATGAGGATTACAAAAAAGTCCTTGCCGGAGAAGTATCTGTAAATTAAAAAACGAGATTCCGAATGCAAACCGCATTCGGAATCTCATTTCTACTTATTTCGGGTAATTGAAAGGTTTTATACAAGCATTTCTATTCCGCATTCAATTTTTCTGCATATTCTTTTGCAGTTTTCTGTACCAGTTCATAATCATCAGAAACACCTGCAATTTCTGCAGCCTGCTCATACTGGGAAATGGTTGTTTCTGTCTTTACATCGATCAGTTTTTCCAGCTCATCACCTTCAATATAAGTTAATGTACAAGCATCTGAAAGCTCTTTTTCGTAAGCCGGAAGCAGCTCATTCTCATAGCGGTCTTTCATCCAAGAAATCGTCTCTGCGTAAGCTTCTGTGAAAATCTTCTGCTGATCTTCGGATAATTTCTGCCAGGAAGCCTCATTCATCATGCAGATTCCTGTACCACCGGTTGCCGGAAGAACCAGACAACTTTCTCCTGTCTCATACAATTTCATGGAACATACAGAAGAAATACCAGCTGCAAAGCAATCTACAACGCCTCTGGAAAGGGACTCATATGCATCTGCCGTTTCGCAGGTAACTACATTTAATCCCATTGCCTCATATACCGCTGCCCCCTGCGCCGGAATACCAAAGGCACGTCCTTTTAAATCTTCCATAGAGGATGCCTCGGAACGGCATACAATTACATTATAATCACCAATATTATATCCAAACGGATGAACACCGGCGGCTTCTGCCTCTGCCTGTAACAGCGGTGAAGTTGTCTCATCTTCATTTGCAATATAATTGAAAACATCCACACCTTTTGATGCGGTGGTTCCATTTGCACCAATCTGCCATAACGGCATTACCTGTGATGCGATTCCCTGCATCGGAGAAGCCATATCAACGGCTCCCTGCTGCAGATATGAAAATTCTTCCGGCAATGTATACAATGTTCCGCCATAATAACGCTCAAATTGAATATCACCATTTGTCTTTTCTTCAATCAACTGACACATATGCTCCAATGAATCACACAAAATCGATCCCTCATTAAACGTAGATCCAACTTTTAATACCAGTGACGCATCAGATTTATTGTAAGATCCCCCTGCTTCATTCTCAGCAGAAGATGTATTTGTACCTGCACTGCTGTTTCCACTATCTGCTGTAGTCGTTCCACATCCGACCATTGCTCCAATCATAGATACACATACTGCTCCTGCTAATAACTTTTTCACCAAACTATTTTTCCGGCTCATTGTTTTCTCCTTTTATAAATGTGCTTTATTAACGTGAACCGCAAATTTTTTCAGATTGAATTTTTTATAGATCATCTTCTACACAATAATATCTGCATATCATCTGATATAATTTCTGTGCAGATTTGCTTAAAATCTGACCTTCTCGTCTGATCAGCCCTGTTGGTATGATGCATTGCGGACTGATAATATTCACTTTATGTGCAATATCATTTCCATTCATATATTGTCCGGTCAGACTCTGCTGCTTCTCATCTCCGAAAAAATAATCCATGACAAATGCTGCACCAATGCCCTTACTCAATGCCTGAAATGTCATTTCCGCATTACTCTGGTAAATATGCGGAGTAAAATTAGCCTGTCTGCACCAGGAAATAATCACATTTCTTTCATCTGAGCTGGATGCCTGAATAAAAAACAGTTCATTTTTTAATTCTTCCAGTCGAATCTCATGGATATCATTTACCGCCAGTACATGCTCTTTTCCAACCGCCAGACACATTTCCGTTTCTGTCAGCGGTTTCCACACGAATCCCGGTTCTTCCGGTGCTTTATGGCTTATGGCAAAATCAATCTCATGATTCATGATCGCCTGCTCACTTTCCAAAGTGCTCATTACAAGCTGATTAAATATAATTTCCGGATTTTCTTTCATAAACAGATTGAAAATACCTGAAACGAGACGATCCGCCGGAATTGCCACCCGCACATTCCGTTCCGCTTCTTCCATAAGCATTTTTATTTCTTCTTTGCATTTTTTCTGCTGATCCAGTACAGATTCTGCAAAACGGTACATAATTTTCCCCGCTTCGTTGAGGATCAATTTATTACTGTATCGTTCAAACAGCGGATATCCCACTTCATTTTCCAGACGCGCGATCACTTTGCTCAAGCCGGAAGATGAAATATAAGACTCATTCGCCGCTTTTGAAATATTTTGTGTTTCTGCAACGAGTTTAAAATATTCCAGATGTAAAAGATTCATTCTGTTTTGCCCCTCATCCTGCGTTTTCTTTTATTGTACCACAAGCAGCATTCAATCTAAAAAAATATTTGCCCCAAACTTTATTTATCGACTACTTCTAAATGAATTTTTCCTCTGTAAGTACCCGGTTTCGCAGATACAGTCTCTCCGTCCACTGTCATGACCAGTGTTTTTCCTTCTGGTGCTGTAAGCTCAGAAGTCTCATCAATATGAATACCTGTGATCCAGCACTCACCCGGAACTGTCCAGACGGTATTGTTATTCAGATGAACGATCACACCGTTATTTACCGGTTCTTTGACGGTATTGGTTACCACACCGATCTCATAATAGTTATAAGATGTGAGAACCGGAGATGCATGGCGTCCGATACTTGCAGAGATCAGACCGCTGCAATCTACATGATCTAATACAACATCCAGATTCTTTGCGCCCTGAAGATCTGCGCCAAATCCATG
>CAKRKO010000138.1 GCA_934358495.1 uncultured Eubacterium sp.
ATTCCGAATGACCATTTTTCGAAGTAAATGAAGTTGATTGAAGAAATCTCACCTGTATGAAGTTTTGAAGGTATATATCATATAAATAAAAAATGCTGTATTGACAATCTTGTCAATACAGCATTTTTTGTGCACTAAAATTGGTATGGATGGAGAACAAAACATAAAAACAGAAGCGTCACATAGCATATGCTATGTGGCGCTTTTGGGTTTTTTGAACGCAGAATAAGCATTCCCCCGCTTCAAGTGCGTAGAGCACTAAGCGGTGGGTAGGGGGATGCTTCTGTCAGTGGGAGTTAAAAAGCTCCCACT
Source organism: uncultured Eubacterium sp. (assembly GCA_934358495.1). GTDB lineage: Bacteria > Bacillota > Clostridia > Lachnospirales > Lachnospiraceae > Eubacterium_I. The sequence goes on from CAKRKO010000138.1 coordinate 313, forward strand.
GACAGATCGCAAAGCGACTGCGTTCATGAACAAGTAGCGAAAGCGGATTGCGAATGTCCGCTTTACATCTGTTTATTCTATAACTGCTCGCAGATATGTCTGGCAACATATACACCGCTGGCGGATGCATGAGACAGAGAATGTGTTACACCGCTGCCGTCACCGATGATATAGAGTCCTTTATGGCAGCTTTCCAGATTTTCATCCAGTTCCACTTCCATATTGTAGAATTTTACCTCCACGCCGTACAGCAAAGTGTCATCATTTGCAGTACCCGGAGCAATTTTGTCCAATGCATAGATCATTTCGATAATACCATCCAAAATACGTTTCGGAAGTACCAGACTTAAGTCACCAGGTGTAGCGGAGAGGGTAGGACGAACCAGACCCTCTTCAATACGTTTTACAGTACTGCGTCGTCCGCGGACTAAGTCGCCAAAACGCTGTACAATGACACCGCCACCCAACATGTTGGACAGTCTTGCAATGCTTTCACCGTATCCATTACTGTCTTTGAATGGTTCAGAGAAGTGTTTTGCAACCAGAAGAGCAAAGTTTGTATTTTCAGTCTGCTGCGCCGGATCTTCGTAGCTGTGTCCATTTACAGTAACGATACCGTTTGTATTCTCATTTACAACAATTCCATATGGATTCATGCAGAAGGTACGCACGTTATCCTCGAATTTTTCTGTACGATATACAATTTTACTTTCATACAACTCATCTGTCAGATCAGAGAAAATAACAGCCGGAAGTTCTACGCGTACACCAAGGTCTACACGGTTTGAATTTGTCGGAATCTCAAGATCCTTGCAGATGCTTTCCATCCATTTGCTGCCGATGCGTCCGACAGAAACAACACACTTCGTGCAGTCAGCAAATGTATCATGATAGTGAATACGATAGTTATTATCTCCCAGACATTCAATTTTGGTTACCGGTGTCTGGAAGTAAAAATCAATCTGATCTTTTAACTCATTATACAGATTTTCTAAAACAACATAATTGATATCAGTACCCAGATGACGAACAGATGCATCCAGAAGTTTTAATTTATTCTGCATGCAGATTTTCTTAAAATGTGTTCCTGCAGTAGAGTACAGTTTCGTTTCGGCACCGCCATGTGTCATGTTGATCTCATCTACATAACGCATCAGATCCAGGGCTTCTTCTTTTCCGATATATTCGTATAATGTGCCGCCAAAGTCATTTGTAATATTGTATTTTCCATCAGAAAATGCTCCGGCACCGCCGAATCCGCTCATGATCGCACAAGTCGGACATTTGATACAAGATGGAACTTTTTTGCCATCAATCGGGCAATGACGTTTCTCTAACGGGTAGCCTTCCTCAAAAACGGCAATTTTTAAATTTTTATTCTGGTGGATTAGCTCATAAGCGGAAAAAATACCGCCAGGACCGGCACCAATGATCACAACATCATATTTCATAGTGAAATAACCTCCAATCATTTATATGTACTTCAAGAAATAGAATTATTGAAGCACATCAGACATGAAAAAACAGTGCAACAAATTACGATATCTGGAAACTATTGATCCATAGTACAAATATTTACGTAACTGGCACTGCTTATTGTTACTATTTATTTTATCGCAGAAACAGCAAATCTGTCAATGCTAATTAGGAGAGGTGTAGGTGAATTGTAACGCGTATGTTGAAAATCAGAGTGTTTCCATAATCTGGCAAATCAGTATGAAGGATTTTATAAAGCAACAGAGTACCTGTAATTACAGATGGTGTATATAAACTTCTGGACGCGGACAACGAAAAGGTATATACTTATCTCCGAAAAAATGAAGATGAGACATTACTGGTCATCTGTAACTTCACAAAAGAACACATCAATTATCCGGTGGGAGATTTTGTAGAAGTATCTCAGGGAACATTACTCATCTCCAATTATGATGATGCACCGCAGCAGTATGCGGATGCAATCGAATTAAAACCATACGGAGCATATGTATATGAAATCAAATAACAAAATAAAACTTCTGGCACTGGATGTAGATGGAACGCTTTTTGATAACGCAGGACACATTCCGGAGCAAAATATCAAAGCAATCAAAAAAGCGCAGGAAGCAGGTGTAACTGTAGTAGTGGCTTCCGGCAGAGATTATGACGGAGTGCCACATGATCAGTTAAAAGAAGTTGCCATGCCATATCTGATCACCACAAATGGAGCAGCCGTTTATCGGACCGCAGACAGAACCTGTCTGGATGAGCATTGCCTTCCGGCAGAAAAGCTGCTTTCTATTTTTGAATATATACTTGATAGAGAAGTATATGTGACTGTGTTTATCGATGGACATAACTATACCCCGGTGCAGGTGTATGATTATGTGTGGAGACTTGGACTCCCGGAGCATATCGTAGGTCATTTCCTGGAAGGACGTCATGAACTTCCAGATCTGCTTGCTTATGCAAAAAGCGGCAACGCCAAGATCCAGAAAGTGACGTTGAATTTTATACCGGCATCCGATGGTACTTTTTTACATCGTGATGAGATTTGGGATATGCTGACTGCCTGCCCGGATATTTGTGTGGTAGACGGTGGGTTCCATAATATTGAGTTCACGGCAGCAAATGTCAATAAAGGGCTGGGGCTTCGTTTCCTTGCAAAAGAACTTGGCATTTCTATAGAAGAAACAATGGCAGTGGGCGACAGCGGAAATGATGCGGAAATGCTTAAGACAGCAGGACTTGGTGTGGCCATGGGAAATGCATCGAAAGAAATCAAAGATATTTCAGATGTGGTAACTCTTACAAACGAAGAATGTGGTGTGGCACATGCCATTGAAACATATATTCTGAACGCAGAGTAAATAAAATAGTTATAGTTGTAAAAAAGTAGTATATAAAAAGAATAAAATATTGTAGAATGAAGAGGTGAAAGCAATTTCATCTCTTTTTCTAATTTGCTTT
>CAKRKO010000139.1 GCA_934358495.1 uncultured Eubacterium sp.
ACTTCCGGCAAAGAAAAACCGTGTGGGTCATGGTCATCCAAATACCATCGCCCTGGAAGAAGTAGAACGTATCTTTGTTGGTATGGGATATGAAGTCGTAGAAGGACCGGAAGTAGAGTATGATTACTACAACTTTGAGGCTCTGAACATTCCGGCAAATCATCCGGCAAAAGATGAGCAGGATACTTTCTATATCAATGACAAGATCGTACTTCGTACTCAGACTTCTCCGGTACAGGTTCGTGTTATGGAAAAAGGCAAACTGCCGATCCGTATGATTGCACCGGGACGTGTATTCCGTGCCGATGAAGTAGATGCAACCCATTCTCCATCTTTCCATCAGATCGAAGGTCTGGTCATTGACAAAGGTGTTACATTTGCAGATCTGAAAGGAACATTGCAGGAGTTCGCAAAAGAGCTGTTTGGACCGGAGACAAAAGTAAAATTCCGTCCGCATCACTTCCCGTTCACAGAACCGAGCGCAGAGGTAGACGTAACCTGCTTCAAATGCGGTGGAAAAGGATGTCGTTTCTGTAAAGGCGAGGGTTGGATTGAGATTCTTGGCTGTGGAATGGTTCACCCGCATGTACTTGAGATGAGCGGCATTGATCCAAAGGAATATTCAGGATTCGCATTTGGTGTAGGTCTGGAGCGTATTGCGCTGTTAAAATACGAAATCGACGACATGCGTCTGCTTTACGAGAATGACGACAGATTTTTAAAACAGTTTTAGCGTTAGCTTTGAGAAGTGCAGATAGAGGTTGGAGCATAAATACGAATCAAGCTGGCTTGAATGAGTATTTATGATCAAAGCTCTGATTGTACGGCGAATGCCGGACAATGAGAAAATCGCAGATTTTCGAATCTGCACGAAAGAAGTGCAGAGGAAAGATTTTCGCAACTGCACGAGCAAAGCGAAATACCATTATTGAATAATAGATTAGTAGGAGAAAGAAACATGACAACTTCATTATCTTGGATAAAAGCATATGTTCCGGAATTAGAAGTAGAGCCGCAGGAATACATGGATGCGATGACACTTTCCGGTTCAAAAGTAGAAGGATATAAAAAATTAGATGAGGATCTGGAAAAAATCGTCATCGGTCAGGTATTAAAAGTAGAAAAACACCCGGATGCAGACAAACTGGTAATCTGCCAGGTAGATATCGGTGGCGAGACTACACAGATTGTAACCGGCGCACCAAACGTATTTGAAGGCGCAAAAGTCCCGGTTGTATTAGATGGCGGACGTGTTGCCGGCGGCCATGACGGAAAAGTCGTAGAAGGCGGCATCAAAATCAAAAAAGGTAAATTAAGAGGCGTAGAGTCCAACGGTATGATGTGCTCCATCGAAGAACTTGGCTCTACGACCGATCTGTACCCGGATGCAGCTGAGGACGGACTTTACATTTTACCGGAAGATGCGCCGGTTGGTGAGAGTGCAATATCTTACCTTGGATTAGATGACGTAGTGGTAGAGTACGAGATTACATCCAACCGTGTAGATTGCTTCTCCATCCTTGGTATTGCCCGCGAGGCAGCAGCTACTTTCGGAAAAGAGTTTGTTCCGCCGGTAGTAACAGAGACTGGAAATTCAGAGGACGTAAACGACTACATTAAAGTATCAGTAGAAGATGCGGATCTTTGTCCACGTTATACTGCCCGTGTGGTAAAAAATATTAAACTTGCACCGTCACCGAAGTGGATGCAGCACAGACTGGCTTCCCATGGTATCCGCCCGATCAACAATATCGTAGATATCACAAACTATGTCATGGAAGAGTTTGGACAGCCAATGCATGCTTATGATATGGATACGATCTCCGGCAATGAGATTCGAGTACGCCGTGCTGCTAAAGGAGAGAAATTTGTTACGTTAGATGGCCAGGAGCGTACCTTGGATGACAGTATTTTGATGATCTGCGATGGCGAAAAAGCAATCGGACTTGCCGGTATCATGGGTGGTGAAAACTCCATGATCACAGACAATGTACAGACAATGCTTTTTGAGGCAGCTTGCTTTGATGGAACAAACATCCGTCTGTCCAGCAAAAAAGTAGGTCTTCGTACCGACGCTTCCTCCAAATTTGAAAAAGGTCTGGATCCGAACAATGCGATTGAGGCTATGAACCGTGCCTGCCAGCTCATCGAAGAACTTGGTGCAGGTGAAGTCGTTGGCGGTGTCGTTGATGTATACCAGAAAGAAATGACAGGCAGAAGAATCGCATTTGATCCGGATTGGATCAATGGTCTGCTCGGAACCGATATTTCTGCGGAGACAATGATCGGATATTTCAAAAAAATCGACCTTGGTTTTGATGAGGAGACACAGGAAGTCATCGTTCCATCCTGGAGACAGGATCTGCTCCGTGATGCAGACATCGCAGAGGAAGTTGCACGATTCTATGGATATGACAATATCCCGACCACACTTCCATCCGGAGAATCCACAACAGGTAAACTTTCCTTTAAACTTCGCGTAGAGGAAGTGGCAAGAGAAGTTGCCCAGTTCTGCGGATTTTCACAGGGAATGACATACTCCTTCGAGAGTCCGAAGGTATTTGATAAATTATTGCTTCCGGCAGACAGTCAGCTGCGTAATACCGTAACTATTTCCAATCCGCTTGGAGAGGACTTCAGTATTATGCGTACCGTTTCCTTAAATGGAATGCTGACATCTCTTTCTACCAACTTTAATCGTAGAAACAAAGATGTGCGACTGTATGAATTAGGAAATATTTATCTGTCAAAACAGGAGCCTGTTACAGAACTTCCGGAAGAGCGCATGCAGTTTACACTGGGATTCTACGGTGATGGCGATTTCTATACCATGAAAGGTGTTATTGAGGAGTTCCTGTATAAAGTAGGTATGAATCTGAAACCGGAGTATGATCCGGAGTCGGAACTGTCCTTCTTGCATCCTGGACGTCAGGCAAATGTTATTTATGATGGTCAGGTAATCGGCTACCTCGGTGAGGTTCATCCGACGGTTGCAGCAAATTACTCCATCAAAGATCGCGTATACGTTGCTGTCATTGATATGCCGGAAATCGTTTCCCGTGCAACTTTTGACCGCAAATACGAAGGCATTGCAAAATATCCGGCTGTAAGCCGCGACCTCAGTATGGTTGTTCCGAAACATGTACTTGCAGGCGATATTGAGAAG
>CAKRKO010000140.1 GCA_934358495.1 uncultured Eubacterium sp.
CATCCAGGTTTTCCTGCTCGATCATCTTGTTCGTCTCATTTACTTCAAACATATTTATCATTGGTCGTAATCTCCTTTTTCCAGTATTTTCTTAGATACGGTGCATCATATCAAAAATTTCTTCTCTCTGGCATTTGATCTTTACGCCAATTTCTTCACCAAGCTGCTCTAACTCTTTTACGCAATCTGCGAACGGTTTTGCGGAGCTGCTCATATCCACGATCATCATCATATTAAAGAAATCCTGTACAATTGTCTGTGAAATGTCCAGTACATTGATACTGTTACTTGCAAGATAGGTACATACTTTTGCAATGATACCTACGGTGTCTTTTCCTACTACTGTGATAATTGTTTTGTCTGTTGTCTTTTCCATTGTGTTCTCGCGCATATGCGCTCTCCTCTCTCAATATTGCGGTCACAAAGCTGTCAAATTGTAACTAGCTCAGAAACCTCATCCCGCTTTGCAACCACCATCGGGAAATCACTTCCGTTATATGGGTTTTCTCCCATCGTCACTTCCAGACGAACGGTCTCCCATGCAAGCTGTGGATAATTATTCTCTTTGCTCAAATGACCTAAAATCACTTTTTTAAAACCATCATGCAATACTTTACCAAGCAGCTGCCCGGACAGTTCATTTGATAAATGTCCGCGGTCTCCAAGGATTCTCCGTTTCAGCTGATACGGATAAGTTCCCGCCTGCAGCATATGTACATCATGATTGGCTTCTAACAATAATACATCCAATCCCTGCAATTTGTCTACAATATAATTATCATATTTTCCAAGATCTGTAATAATCCCCATGGATTTATCGCCCTGATACATCATATAAGCCACCGGTTCTGCCGCATCATGGGACGTTGGCACCGGGGAAATCCGCATATCTCCAATGGTAAAATCCTCCTCCGGATGGATCACCTGAAACAGGGTTTCATCCACTTTTCCGATGGATGACTTTTCTTTGATAGCATCAATGGTTCCCTGCGTGGCATACATGGGAAGTCCATATTTCCGCGCCAGAACCCCAAGGCTTTTGATGTGATCAGAATGCTCATGAGTCACAAGAATCCCATCCATCTCAGCCGTTTTCAGTCCAATCTCATTGAGTCCGGCTTCAATCCGCTTGCCGCTAATTCCGGCATCCACAAGGACATGACAGTGATCTGTACCTGCATAAATGCAGTTTCCGCTGCTGCCGCTTGCTATACTACATAATTCCATTTATTCCTCCGTTGTCTGTAACGATTCTGCACATTTTTCCTCTAAAAAACGTACATATCTCAGTATCGCAGGATCATCCCTGCTTTTTTTCTACCTGACGTGCTTTCATCAGTGCATCAATCTGACGGAATGCATCTTCCGGCAGATGATTATTATCGATTTCTGCCTTACATACTTCCCGATACGTGCTTTCCGGAAGCTGACTGGCAAAAATGTTATCAATTTTTTCATCGGAATACCCACGATTTAATCTCAATCGTTCTCTTCGGTTTTCCTCAGAGGTATAAATATACCACAGTTCGTCACAAATTTCATCATAATGTTCTTCGATCAGCAGCGCCGCTTCTAAAATCAGCACCTCATGTATCTGCACTGCACGCTCCCGGTTCATTTCACCAATAACATACTGCTTTACCGCCGGATGTACAATATCATTTAATGCAAACCGTTTTTTTTCGTCAGAAAATAAAACCTGTGCCATTTTTTTTCGGTCAATCTGCCCGTCCGCTTCAAACACCTGATCTTCAGCAAACAATTCCTGTAACTTCCGATAGCAGTCTGTGCCTGGCTCCATCAGGTCATGGGCGATTTCATCTGCCAGCATGACACGACATGGATAATTGCTTTCAAGGTAGGTCAGGATTGCTGTTTTTCCGGCGCCGACACCACCTGTAATTCCTATAAAATGCATACTATTACATATTGATTCAGAGTTACCATATCTTTTTTCGATACAATAACTCTGAACACTTCCTTTCTATGTGCTAATGTGCTTCAAACCAGTTTTTACCCGACTGCACATCTACTTCCAGTGTTACTGACAGATCTGCGGCATGACGCATTTCCTCTGCCAGCAGAGTTTTTACATATTCCTCTTCGTCAGCTGCTGCCTCGATCAGAAGCTCATCGTGCACCTGCAGGATCAGTTTGGATTTTAACTGTTCCCGATCCAGACGCTGTTTTACCCGGATCATAGCAATCTTGATAATATCCGCTGCGGTTCCCTGAATCGGAGAGTTCATTGCAATACGCTCACCGAAAGAACGCTGCATGAAATTACTTGATGCCAGTTCCGGGACAGGTCTGCGTCTGCCAAACATCGTCTCCGCATAACCTTTTTCCTTTGCATCCGTCACCAGTCGGTCGAGAAATGTCTTGATGCCCGGATAGGTTTCAAAGTAGCTTGCGATGTAGCCTTCTGCTTCTTTTCGTGTAATACTCAGATCCTGACTCAGGCCGAAGGAACTGATACCATACACAATCCCAAAGTTTACCGCTTTTGCATTTCGTCTCTGCAGATCTGTCACCTCTTCTAATGGTGTGTGGAACACCTGGGAAGCTGTAATCCGGTGAATATCCTCCGCATGCTGATAAGCCGCGATCAGGTTCTGATCACCGGACATATGCGCCAGCACACGCAGCTCAATCTGGGAATAATCTGCATCGATAAATACATACCCATCTTTTGGTACAAATACTTTTCGGATCAGACGGCCAAGTTCCATACGGATTGGGATATTTTGCAGATTCGGTTCTGTACTGCTGATGCGGCCTGTTGCTGTAATCGTCTGATTAAAGGTACTGTGGATTCTTCCATCCGGAGCAATGCACAGTGCCAGTCCGTCCGCATAAGTGGATTTCAATTTTGTCAGCTGTCGATACTCCAGAATTTCTGATACGATCGGATAGTCCGGAGCCAGACGTTCCAGGACATCCGCAGCGGTAGAGTATCCGGTTTTTGTTTTCTTACCATTTGGCATCTGCAGTTTTTCAAACAAAATCACACCAAGCTGTTTCGGAGAATTGATATTAAACGTCTCTTCTGCCTTTTCATAAATGGAAGTCTCCAGTTCTGAGATTCTGCCGGTGAGCTGTGCACCATACGCTTCCAGTTCTGCC
>CAKRKO010000141.1 GCA_934358495.1 uncultured Eubacterium sp.
GGGATCTTAGCTCAGCTGGGAGAGCATCTGCCTTACAAGCAGAGGGTCACAGGTTCGAGCCCTGTAGGTCCCATTGATGCAAAGCATCATGCCGGCGTGGCGGAACTGGCAGACGCGCAGGACTTAAAATCCTGTGGTGGCGACATCGTACCGGTTCGATTCCGGTCGCCGGCATTAATTTCTTAAATAAGTTAATTGAATATGTGTGTGTAGCTCAGCTGGATAGAGCACTTGGCTACGGACCAAGGTGTCGGGGGTTCGAATCCTCTCACGCACGTCCTAGGGAATATCGCAAGTCTTTGGTTTACAAAGAGTTGCGGTATTTTTTTGTGTTAAATAAAAAGAGCATTTTTTGTCCTATTCTGAAATTTTGACACTGAAAATGAAATTGTGGAGGAAGTATAAAAAAGGAAAATTTATGAGACAGATAATTTTAGGTAAGAATATAAAATAAATAGGCGAAATATTATTAAAACGGTTAATTTTATTAGTTTAATAATATCTCACCTATTTATTTTTAGACTATTAAATTATTGAGTGTGGCATATTAATTAATATAAGATACTGCAATACGATCGGTTGGAATCTCACGCTCCGGGAAAGTATCATCGGTATCGCCAAGAGTTACAGCACAGCAAGGAATATGTCCTTCCGGAAGACCAAGTTTTGCAACCAGTTCCGGTTTTGTATTTAATGCAGCGATTGCACCCCAGATATTGCAGCTTCCGATTCCGAGATCTGTAGCCATCAGGCACATATGCTCAGCCATCATAGCAGCGTTGGAATACTGTACGTTACCCATTGCCGGATTTTCAATCGGTGTAGAAATTATTACGAGACAAGGAGCATCATAAAGTGGTGTTCTGGAAGGATCACCAAAGAATTCAGCAGCATTGCGGTCTAATTCCTGTAATAATTCAGTATTTCGGATAACGGTCATATGCATAGTGTCATATTTTCCCATTCCGATTGGCGCTGCCTGTGCAGCCAGCAGGATTTTCTGTAAATCTGTATCTGATAATGTATTTTTGTAGCTTCTGACTGATTTACGACAAGTTATAGTTTTTAATGTTTCCATAGTAGTATTATCCTCCTGTAACAAAATTTGTTGCATTGATTCGGTTATGAAAATGCAATCTGTTCGTAAAATTAGTTTTTATTATCTATTATTATACTATGAAAAAATGAGCTTGCAATGTTTTTTTGATATATCGGAGAGGATAGTAGTATATCATTAAGTCTGAAATATAAAAATGTGGGGTTTAAAGGGGCTGGTATTGTTCGATAAGCGTAACAATTACTATATAGCTTTTGCGGGAGAATGTATTTTTTCGTTTTCCCTCTTGTAAAGTGATGTGGGAGTAATATATAATAGAGTGAAATGGCAAAAGAATATTGCCGATGTATGGCAAAATATTTTTATATAGAATTGTATGTAAAAAGTGAAATCAGCCATGATTAAGATTATATGTAAATAATTTATTGCGAAGGAGGAAACGATCCAATGAACAGAGAGACTGTCATAGTGATTGATTTCGGTGGCCAGTACAACCAGCTTGTGGCACGACGTGTCCGTGAATGCAACGTGTACTGCGAGATTTATTCTTATAAGACAAATATTGAAAAGATCAAAGCTATGAATCCAAAGGGAATCATTCTGACCGGAGGACCGAATAGCTGCTACGAAGCGGATTCACCGACTTATACCAAAGAGTTGTTTGAGCTTGGAATTCCGGTACTTGGTCTTTGCTATGGGGCACAGTTGATGCAGCATATTTTAGGCGGAAAAGTAGAACGCGCCGAGGTGCGTGAGTATGGTAAAACAGAGGTGTTTGTGGAAAACAGTTCCAAATTATTTCACAACGTATCTCCATCTACCATCTGCTGGATGAGTCATTTTGATTATATTTCAAAAACAGCTCCGGGATTTACCATTACTGCTCACACTGCAGACTGTCCTGTGGCAGCAGCAGAGTGTGAGGAGAAAAAACTGTATGCAATTCAGTTCCATCCGGAAGTACTTCACACAGTAGAAGGTAAGACAATGCTTTCTAACTTTGTATATGAAGTATGTGGATGTGCCGGTGACTGGAAAATGGATGCATTTGTAGAGAACACCATCAAAGATATCCGTGCAAAAGTAGGCGATGGTCGTGTACTGCTTGCATTATCCGGTGGTGTAGATTCTTCTGTTGCAGCGGGACTTCTCTCCAGAGCAATCGGGAAACAGCTGACCTGTGTATTCGTAGATCACGGTTTGCTTCGTAAAGATGAAGGCGATGAGGTAGAAGCTGTATTCGGACCGGAAGGACAGTTTGATCTGAACTTCATCCGTGTTAATGCACAGCAGAGATATTATGACAAACTTGCCGGAGTAACAGAGCCGGAAGCAAAACGTAAAATTATAGGTGAAGAGTTCATCCGTATTTTTGAAGAGGAAGCAAAAAAAATCGGTGCCGTTGATTTTCTGGCACAGGGAACCATTTATCCGGACGTTGTAGAGAGTGGTCTGGGCGGTGAGTCTGCAGTTATCAAGTCTCACCACAACGTAGGTGGACTTCCTGAGTATGTAGATTTCAAAGAGATTATCGAGCCGTTACGTGACTTGTTCAAAGATGAGGTTCGTAAAGCCGGATTGGAGCTTGGAATTCCAGAGAGACTGGTATTCCGTCAGCCGTTTCCGGGACCAGGACTTGGTATCCGTATCATCGGTGAAGTTACCGAAGAGAAGGTTCGTATCGTTCAGGATGCAGATGCGATTTACAGAGAAGAGATCGCAAAAGCCGGACTGGATCAGGATATCAACCAGTACTTCGCAGCACTGACAAACATGCGTTCCGTTGGTGTTATGGGAGATGAGAGAACTTACGATTATGCTGTTGCACTTCGAGCTGTAAAAACCATTGACTTTATGACTGCAGAAGCAGCAGAGATACCTTATGAAGTTCTGAATAAGGTAATGAGCAGAATTATTAACGAGGTGAAAGGTGTAAATCGTGTATTCTATG
>CAKRKO010000142.1 GCA_934358495.1 uncultured Eubacterium sp.
ATTGTACTCCCACTGAGAAAGACTTGTTATTACTCACCACTTGCAGAAGTGGGAGTCTTCTCGACTGAGATAAATACCAGTGAACTGAACAGCAGCAGAATCGGGTAAAATAACTTCGGCATGATCTGAAATGCAGACAGATCATATCCCAGTTCATGCGCTGCCGAAATCGCTACCAGCATCTGTGCACCATATGGGATAATTCCCTGGGAAACTGCGGAAAACGTATCCAGGATCGACGCTGTCTTTCGCGGTGTAATCCCATACTCTTCCGCCATCTCTTTTGCAATCGGATTTGCCATAACGATGGCCACCGTATTATTTGCTGTCGCCACATCCATGGCTCCAACCAGCAGTCCCATTCCAAGCTGACCGCCTTTTTTTCCCTTAAACACTTTATGGATGCCCGCCAGTAATGCATCAAATCCGCCATATTCCCGGATCAATGCACAAAGTGCTGCCACAAGGATCGCCACCATACTGGTCTCGAACATCCCGGAAGCACCGTTTCCGACATTTGCCAGCAGATCTGCCGGACTGATATGGCCAGCCGCCAGCATAATGATCGCACCGGACACAATTCCGATCAGCAACACAACAAACACATTGACACCGATGATTCCACCCACCAGTACCAGAATATACGGCACGATCTGAAGCAAATGATAACTCTCTGTCACGGCTCCGGAAATGTCCGTCCGGAAAGAAAGAAGTAAAATCAGAAGTAATGTCGCAACCGCTGCCGGAAGTGCGATCCAGAAATTTTCCCGGAACTTGTCCTTCATCGCACATCCCTGACCGTTACAGGCTGCAATCGTTGTATCCGAAATAAAAGACAGATTATCGCCAAACATAGATCCACCAATGACCGACGCCACACAAAGCGGAAGTCCAAAACCGGAAGCAGTTGATACCGCTACCGCAATTGGTGTCAGCAAGGTGATCGTTCCTACTGATGTTCCCATGGCAAGTGAAACAAAACATGCCACACCAAATAAAACGGCCACTGAAAACCTCGTTGGAATGATCGATAACATAAAATATGCGACACTTTCCGCACTACTGCGGCCAACCACACCGACAAACACGCCTGCAGTCAGAAAGATCAGCAGCATCGTAATAATATTTTTGTCTGCCAGTCCCTGCGCCATAATGCCAAGCTTTTCTTCAAAACTGACCTTTTGATTTTGCAGACATGCCACCAGAATTGCCACTAAAAAAGCAAACACAATCGGTACATTATAAAATCCCATTGGAATCTTCATAATATATTCAAATAAAATACCCAGTCCCAAATACAGAACTAAAAACACTGCAATTGGCAACAACGCAATTGCTCTCCCTTTTTTCACTTATATATTCCCTTCCTCTCTTTATTTTTCATGGAAAAACTCAATTTCTTCGCCAACCGGTCCGCGACAGAACGCAATACGTGCCGGGAACGGAATCTCAGATGCAATTTCGATATCCTTCGGCTCCACAAACACCTCATATCCGGCAGCACGAACCGCTTCCACACAGGCATCTGTATCTTCCACTGCAAATGCAAAATGCCGGATTGTTCCTGTCTCCAGCGGAGTCTCCTCCGTATCAAAAATCTCCATCAGACCAGCTCCGGTGTCGTACATGATGCCGCCCTTCCAGCTTCTTGCCACCGGAAGTCCAAGCACCTCGCCGTAAAACTGTTTTGTTTTTTTAAATTCCTCTTTACCGCAGCATTTCAATGCCACATGATGAATTCCTTTTATCAGACTCATATCACTTTATCCTTTCCACACTTCGTTTATTTCATAAATGCTATATTAACATAAATCTTCAATTTGTTCTATGCTTTCTCATGCCACCTTCTTGTTTAGTGGACTGGTTATAATTTAATATATGTGAAAAAAATCAGAGAAAATTTCCTCACTCACTAACCGTTCACTCCCCTCATTTTGCTTCGGTTTTATCGCGCTCACTCCCAACTCCGATAAAAGCTGGTCGTTTCCCGCTCGCGCAAAACTCGCAAAACTCAGTCGTTCTCTGAACCGCTCGTCGAGGAAATTTTCTCTGATTTTTATTTACGTTATGAAAATAGCAGCTATTTATATAGTGGCACACACTAAACGTACTATTCTAAATGTGCTCATGCAGCATCATACTTATTATTTTAATGTTTTATATACATCCATGGCACGAAGTACAGGTTGGCGCAAAAATTCACTAATTTCACATCGTAAATTAAGAACTCTGGATATTTTTTCTTGGTAAGCGATTGTTAGCGTCCAAGACAAAATATCCAGAGTTCTCTTCATAACCTGTCATTTTGCCATCTAAATTGGCAGCCACGACGTAAATTTAGCCATCTAAATTAATAGCCACAACTTACATTCAGCCATCTAAACGTAGCCAAAGCATTAAATATTCAGCAAATCACTGTACACTTTCAGTGCTCCGTCAGTCTCATGTGCAAGTACACGTTTTGCCAGCACTTTACCAAGCTGTACACCTTCCTGATCAAAACTGTTTACATTCCATACAAATCCCTGGAACATTACTTTGTTCTCGAAGTGCGCCAGTAATGCACCCAGTGTCTTTGGTGTCAGCTGCTCACCGATGATGATGCTGGAAGGACGTCCGCCCTCGAAGTTTTTATTGCGATTTTCATCTTCTTTACCGCAGGCAAATGCAACGATCTGAGCAGCCACATTTGCACACAGTTTCTGCTGGCTTGTGCTGTCCTGAATTACGACATCTGTACCGATCTGGTTATTTTTGAATCCGATAAACTGAAGCGGTACGATGTCTGTTCCCTGATGCAGTAACTGATAGAAGGAATGCTGTCCGTTTGTACCAGGCTCACCAAAGATGACCGGTCCTGTCACATAATCAACCGGCTCACCGAAACGGTTGACAGATTTTCCGTTGGACTCCATATCAAGCTGCTG
>CAKRKO010000143.1 GCA_934358495.1 uncultured Eubacterium sp.
TGCATCCGGCAGTCTGTTCACACTGGTAGCAAAACATTTTCTGTTCCATAATAAAAATTCTCCTTTGCTGTAAATATGTTTTGGGTATATTTTGGATAAAATCAGTGATTAATAATTTAACATGAATGTATGTGACTTTGGTTGGCATAAACCAACATATTTTATTCAAAATCACTACATTTTATGTATCTAAATTATTTTGTAAAAACTCTGTTATCGAAATACTGATCATATTATAACCAAAAAGAAAAGCCCTGTATGTTGTTAAAACAACATACAGGGCTTTTCCTGTTATATTTTTTACATATTTTTAATTTATTATTCCGGTTTTACTGCTGTGATAGCCTCAGCATAACGCTGTACTTTTGCTTTATACTCATCACTTCTTGCAGCAGCGCCTGCATTTTTCTCATTATTCTGAATATCATCCGCATGAATAAACTGACCGCTTAAAGTGTCATGTGCATGCTCAATCTGGGACTCATCAAAGGTAAAGCGAACCTTGTCATTTTCTGTCACTAATTTGCCACGGATACCACATTGGCCACAGACAGCCACCTGATCTCCTTCGATGTAAAAGTTTCTGGAATGGCAGTGAGGACAAACACCGTCTTCGCCTTTCCAGGAGGCATGTTCAATATCTTTGGCAGCTTCGGCAAGGTTCACCCCGATCTGATGTGCTCTGGCAACTTTGGAATCATCGGTGAGAATGCCGAGAGACCACATAAATACCTCATTATCGATGACTTTCCACATCGGAGTTAATGCATGTAGATAAAAGTCATTCTGAATTTCCGTTGCCCAGTCAGAACCACCGATTCCCATATAGGAAACAACTCTTGTTTTCATATATTTCGGATCAATCCGTTTACCGCCGTTAGATGCTGAAATCTTGTCAGCTACAATGTTGTTGGATAATCCCATACGTGGTCCAAAACGGTCCATAATAGTATGGAAAATACCTGCTGCACATTTTTCAAAGATTGGAATAGAAAAGATGATTCCGTCTGCATCCAGCATTTTATCTAATAACCACTGGAAGTCATCTTTTAATACACACATGTTTCCTCTGCCGGAAAACAGGCTCATAACACAGGCCTTACATCCGGTGCAGTGTTTGATATCAAGATCCATCAAACGTACAAATTCAATCTCAGCACCCTGCTCTTTTGCTGCAAGTAACGCTTCTTTACACATGCAATCGTTGGCACCATTTTTGTTACCACCTGAAATACCTAAAATCTTCATGACCTTTCCTCCTAAATAACTATTAGCGCATCGGCAGATAGCCTCTGTACTGTTTCAAATTGTCACTGGTTGCAATATCTGTCAGGAAGAGACTTGCAAACTGGAACTGCGGGCGCAGATATGGGAATTTGTCATATTCTGCCCATTCCGGTTTCGTGAAAGCCGCTGCATTTTCTATGGCACAGTGATACCACTCTTCCGGTCCGTCAAACCACATTTCCACGCAACGATCCATATGACAGTTGTTAATCTCTTTTTTAACTTTGCTTGTCATGATGCGTGTTACTTCCGGCATTGCTGCAAAAGCAGGTAATACCTCATTCACCATCCATGCATCGCCGTCTTCCTTGTGATCATCCGGATAGGAAACAAGGAACTGCCAGCGATAGTTTGGTCCGTCAACCATTGTACGTCCGGCACCTTTTAAGTCTTTTTCCCAGAAAATCGGTAAAAATGCAAAGATGAATGGCGGGCATCCGTTCTCACCACCGGAGGAACGAGCAGCTTCACCATCTGACATAAATCCGTCCTCTTTGGCATTTTCCGGAAGTGTTCCCTGCCAGATCATGGCATCAATTGGAAAATACTCATTCAGAGAATTCACCAGGCTTTCCTGGCTCATTGGATTTACCATCCAGTAATGCTCAGTCAGTTGCATGCGGTAAGTACCGAAACGCTCTCCCTGGGGCGGTGTTGGAAGCGCATTGTAAAACGCGTATTTTGTTACCCACGGTTCAAATTTTGCAATGCTTTCCGGTGCATGATAGTAATAAAGCCAATGCTGTAATTTGTGTCGGTACTCTTCCTTAACACAGTCCACATAAATCAGGCTTCGAAGTGGCTGATACGTAATTTCTCCCATTGTATAATCCTCCTAGATGTTAAAATAAGTATCCACAAATAAATCCTCATTGTCAGAAATTCATATTGGATATTATCTGATATTTGAATTATACGTTTTATATGAAAACGTTGCAAACAGGAAAGAAAGATGATACTATAAGACAAACTTATGGAAAAACCTACAAATAACCACATGCTTTAGTATAAACCTGGAGAAATTTGACACTATTCAAGTGTAAGTATAAGGAAAACGAGGGGAATCATGACATTACAACAATTAGAGTATTTTGTTTCAGCAGCTCATAATCTGAATTTTTCAAAGACAGCTGAGATATTTTTTGTTTCACAATCTGCTATCACTCAGCAAATTCGAAGTCTTGAAAAAGAATTAAAATTGGACTTATTTGTACGAAAAAATAACCGCATCACATTGACAAATTCCGGTCAGATATTTATGCGGGAAGCGGAACAAATTCTGGCAAAAGTAAGTGATTCCATTGAACGTGTACATTCGGTTCAACATGGGCAATCCGGAACATTACGCATCGGATATATTAAATGTATGGAAATGGGAAGTTTTCCGAGAAACATTCAGAATTTTCATCACAAATATCCAGGTGTCGGTATTGATTTAAAACGGGATAATGCAGTAGCATTGCATGATGATTTCCTGATTGGAGAATATGATTTGATTTTTAACGTAGAAAGCCCGCTACTCTCTTATCCGAAAGCAGCGGAAATCAAGCAAATCGGGGAATATCCATTTTTTGCCGTCATTCCACCGGAGCATCCGTTGAC
>CAKRKO010000144.1 GCA_934358495.1 uncultured Eubacterium sp.
TACGTACTTTCTGCATTTATTTTGCAATTCATCTCCCACCTGTAGAGGAAGGAGAATTCTTGCTAACTCTTGTTAAACCTCCTGCTTCAGACAGGTTCTGATATCATCCTCCGCATTGCTGATCAGATGCAGCTGGAATGTATCCACCAGATACTGCACCACATTTGGACTCAAAAATGCCGGTAAAATCGGTCCCAGATAAATATTTTTGATACCAAGGCTCAGCAAAGCAAGCAATACCGCCACCGCTTTCTGCTCATACCATGATAAAATCATAGACAACGGCAGACTGTTGACATCCGTGTCAAAAGCATCTGCCAGCGCAGTTGCAATCCGCACCGCGGAATATGCATCATTACATTGCCCCACATCCAGCAGCCTTGGAAGTCCTGCCACAGTTCCAAAATCAATTTTATTAAAGCGGTATTTTCCACATGCAAGCGTCAGAATCACGCAGTCCTCCGGTACAATTTCCGCAAACTCTGTATAATAATTCCGTCCCGGTCTGGCTCCATCACAGCCACCGATCAGGAAAAAGTGACGAATCTGTCCATCTTTGACCGCCTGCACAATTTCTCCTGCGTGGCTCAACGTCGCCTCATGTGCAAAACCAGTCAAAAGTTCTGATGTCTGATGACATTTCGGACAATCTGATGGTTCCGTCGGCTGTACTTCCCGATCTTCCGCATAACCGCCAAGTTCCAAAGCCTGACGAATTATTTCGCTAAAATCTTTCTCTCCATTTTCTTTTTTCCCAATATATTTGACACCGTCCCATCCAACAACATTTGTACTGTAAATGCGGTCTTTGTAACTTTCCCGCGGACGCATCAGACAGTTTGTGGTCATCAGGATACAACCAGGAATGTTATCAAACTGTTTTTGCTGATCCTGCCATGCTCCGCCAAAATTTCCGATCAGATGCGGATATTTTTTCAAGCCTTCATAACTGTGTCCCGGAAGCATCTCGCCATGGGTATAAATGTTTACACCAGTTCCCACGCTCTGTTGTAATAACATTTCCAGATCATGAAAATCATGCCCGGAAACAATGATAAACGGACCGGCTTTCAGCGTTGTCGATACTGCATGCGGAGTCGGGTTTCCATAGGTCTGCGTGTTCGCCTCATCCAATGTCTTCATCACGGCTAATGCCATCTCTCCCGCTTTCATGGAAAAACGGATTAATTCTTCCACTGTCATTTTGTCATCTGTCACTGCGGCCAGCGCTTCCACATAAAAATCATCCACCGCATCACTGAAATATCCCAATTCCCGTGCCTGATGTCCATAAGCACTGATTCCCTTCAATCCATAGACGATCAGCTGACGCAGTGATCGAATGTCCTCATCCAGATTCTGATCATACATGATTCCGGCAATTTCAGCAGTGCGCAGCATCTCACTTTTTTTCTGTGGAAGGCGGTAGGACATATAAATATTCTCGTTACCAGCACCGCCAATCTGCTGACGCAGTTCATCTTTGATCTTCTGCGCCTCTTTCAGAAGCTTCACATGGACTTCTTCATCAAAATTTACATTCGTTAAAGTTGTAAACAGACAATTTTCGATAAAAGAAATCACACCTTTGTCCAGCTTTTCTCCCTGATCCGGCAGAAGTTTTCCATAACAGCTGATTCCCTTTAACTGAAAAATGAGCAAATCCTGCAAGTTGGCCACCTCCGGCGTCTTTCCACACACACCCTGCCGGGTACAGCCCTTTCCATTTGCAGTCTGCTCACACTGATAGCAAAACATTTCGTATCCCAGTTCCATATTATTCTGCATAATATTTCCTCCATTCATCTTAATTCCGTTTATAGCTGTCTTCTCTGTTGAAAAAATCACACTACTCATAAACGAACAAATTGTTTTCACTTTATTTAAAATGGATAGTTTGCCTGAATTTTATGCAAAAATAAACAAACCCCGAAATGGAACTGTTTACACATCTAATAAGATGAATACGAAGCAACAACAGATGAAAATGGAAAAATCTTTTGGAACAATCTGGTAGCGCAAAAATATGTCATTACAGAAGTAAAAACAGTAGATGGAATGAATTTGTTAAAAGATAACATCACAGTGACAATGCCAATGGAAATGACGCTGGATGAAATCAAAGCAAATAATGCTGATATCAATCAGGCTGTTTTTGATGAAGTGTCTGGAAAGTATTGCTTCTACGATTTGACATTTACGATTGATAACTCCATTACGTTTGATATGCCGATTACTGGTGGAAATCAGACAGTTATGTATATTGTCCTGATTGCAGGGCTGGCAGCAGTAGCTGGAGGAATCTGGTTCATAATGCGTAAGAAAAAATAGCATGTAATAAGAAGAAGACGGTTTTATTGCCGTCTTTTTCTTATATAAAAAGGAAGCTGTTCGAAATGAACAGCCTCCAATATATAGAGAAAGGGAAAAGCTTATTTAATATGTCATTTTTCTTTGTATAATATTTTTTTACGTTTTTTTTCTTGCATACTATATATGTAACAAAGATGTGTTACATATAAAATCGATCTATTATAGAGAAAATGAAAAGAAAGGGAAAGATATGACAGCAAAAAAATATCTGAAACTGAAAAAGAAAATGTGAACTACCCATTGTCTAAAACCAATGGGCTTCCTGCTTCGCAGACCTCGTAACCTACTATCTCCACAGGCGTTAATTCGGGCAGTCCCTGCCCTATA
>CAKRKO010000145.1 GCA_934358495.1 uncultured Eubacterium sp.
TATATTTACAGACAAAAATAATGTGATATTGTAATAGGTATTTGTGTCTGTTTTTAGATTTCCATGTTCCCATGCCATGAGTATACAATAATTTCTGATTTTTGGCTACCTTAACCCACCGTCTAAAGCCAGTGGGATTGCGGTAGCCTTATTTCAAAACATATGTAACATCCAGCAACGTCAAAAAGAGACCTGCAATATATAACTTTTCATCCATTTGTTATATATCACAGATCTCTTTTTACCAGACAACACACATCATAGTTTTATCATCTACTAAAACCATTTCCTGCCTGCATCATTTTTAATTCAACCGTATTTATGCCTCAACAGCCTCTTTTACGATAAACTCAAGTGCCTGTTTGGAAAGGATATCCTCTGCAACCATAGCTACTCCACGCTCGCCCATCATCTCACGCAGCTGCTCTGCCGGCATCTGATAAGACATTGCCATTGCAGCGATTGTCTGATCTACATCCTCGTCTGTATAGGAAAATCCTTCTGCTTTTGCAATCTCCTGTAAAACAGCCTGTCCTTTTAACATGGAAAGGGCATCTTTTGCCGCATACTCCTCAAACTGCTCTTCGCTTAATCCATTATACTGCAAATACTGCTCGAATGTATTTCCTGCATTGCGAAGCTGTGCAAGAAGATTGTTTTTAAGCTGTTCTTTACGCTCGTCGATAAATTCCTGCGGAACTTCGATTTCAGAAGCTTCTACGATCTGCTCCAGAACTTTATTTTCTTTCTCCATATCTGCATGATTCTGTTTGAAATCGTGGATTGATTTTCTTACAAACTCCTCAAACTCTGCAACGGTTTTGCACTGGGAGATTTTCTGAACTACTTCATCAGAAAGTTCCGGAACAAAGCTGCTGCGAACACCTTTTACTGTAACTTTGAATGTAGCTTCTTTTCCTGCAAACTCTGCTGCATGATAATCTTCCGGGAATGTAACAACAACGTCTACGTTGTCATCTTTTTTTACACCTACTAACTGATCTTCAAATCCCGGAATGAATGTATTGGAACCAAGTTTTAACGGGAAATCTGTACCGTCTCCACCTGCAAATGCTTCTCCGTCGATATAACCAACAAAATCAATGACTGCCTCATCGCCAAGTTCTGCCGCACCGTCTTTGTCCTGCGTTGTTACCGCATACTGTCTTGCACGCTCCAGTTCTGCTTTTACCTCTTCCTCAGTAATGATAATCTCTGCTTTTTTTACCTCTACTCCTTTATAATTTCCAAGAGTAACCTGAATTTTTTTCTCGCTCATCGCTTCCTCCAAAAGTATTTTCTTTTATCAGATTCTTTCCGTTTTTTACTAATATCACATTTTTTAATATTAGATCTTATCCCAACGTAACTATTCTGATTCATACTTTTCCAAGTATACGCTATTTTGACGTAAGTTTCCATCACTTTATGCTTTTTTCACACTTTCTGACCTAAAAAACTATAATTTCGTACCTGTTTTCAAAACAAAAATAACAAAAGCCCGTTTTTTCTCGACAAGCACTTATTAACTCTGAATAAAAAGATGGAAATAGTTACACAAATACTGCACTCTACACTTCGTTTCGGTCGGCGCAAAACCCTCCGGACATACTGCCCGGAGGGTTTGCTTATTCGTTAAGGTTTTATATATAAGGATTTTGAAGAATTGCTTACGTTCTATATCTATCTGCTAGCTCGCCATTGTTCTAGTCCTGAAGTGCATCATAACCTTCTGCACCGGTGCTGATTCTGATTGCATTTTCTACGTTGTATACGAAGATTTTACCATCACCGATATGACCGGTATAAAGTGCTTTCTTAGCAGCTTCAATAACAGTTCGAGGAGATACTTTACTTACTACGATATCAACCTGGATCTTAGGCAGTAAGTTCATATCCATGGTAACACCACGATATTTGCTTGTTCTTCCGTGCTGAGCACCACAACCAAGTACGTTTGTAACTGTCATACCATTGATACCGATGGCTGCCATAGCCTCGTTGAGGGCATCGAATCTGCTCTGTTTTGCATAAATTGTAATTTTTGTAATACTTACATCACTGCCAGTTGCAACAGACGGATCCGGAGTACGAACCTGTACCGGAACAGCTTCATCGATCGGCACTGCATTCTTCGGAAGTTTAACCGGAGTTGCAGATGAAAAGTTGTTGATACTGGATGTTAATGCAAAGTCTGCATAAGCACTTGCCAGACCATGCTCTGTCTGATCCAGACCAATGATTTCTTCTTCTTCACTAACACGAAGACCAATAGTTGCTTTAATAACAAGGAATGTAATTGTAATTGTAACTGCCGCCCATGCCAGAACAGTTATGATACCAAGGCACTGCAGACCTAATAATTTTACGCCGCCGCCATAGAACAGGCCGACAAGCTCATTTCCGTTTTTATCTGCGATTGCATAACCCGGAGCTGTATTTGTAGCGAAAAGACCTACTGCAAAAGTACCCCAGATACCATTCATAAAGTGAACGGCTACGGCACCAACCGGATCATCTACATGTAATTTATAATCAAGAAGCCATACACCAAATACTACTAATAAACCTGCAACAGCACCGATTACGATGGAACCTGCTGCATCTGTAACATCACAAGGAGCTGTGATTGCTACCAGACCTGCCAAAGA
>CAKRKO010000146.1 GCA_934358495.1 uncultured Eubacterium sp.
TGGTATGTTAATAAAATAACAATCTCAAGGAGGTATGAGGCAATATGGCAGAATGTTTAGCGTTAGAGCGAATCAACCGTCTGTTAGATGAAGGTAGTTTCGTAGAGGTTGGCGCATTAGTTTCCGCCCGCACAACAGATTTTACCGTAAATGACCAGTCTGCACCATCCGATGGTGTTATCACAGGATACGGACAGATCGAGGGCAATCCGGTGTATGTATATAGTCAGAACCGTGATGTGCTGAACGGAACGATGGGCGAGATGCACGCAAAGAAAATTGCAAAATTATATGATATGGCTGATAAGGCAGCAGCTCCGGTGATCGGACTGTTAGATTGCGGCGGTTTTCGTCTGCAGGAATCTGTAGATGCACTGGACAGCTTTGGATGTGTCCTTGCAAAGCAGGCTGAGTATGCGGACAGTGTACTTCAGATCAGCGCAGTAATGGGTAACTGTGCAGGTGGTATGACACTGATTCCGGCCATGAGTGATTTTGCATTTATGACAAAAGAAGCACAGATGTATGTGAATGCACCGCATACCATTCAGGATAATAAAAAACTTTCCCGCGAGTTTGATGCTGCAAAATATCAGGCGGCAGTTTCCGGACAGGCAGAAGTACTGGAGAGCGAAGAGGCTGTTCTGACAAAAATCCGTGAGCTGGTAGTAATGCTCATTGATGAAGAATATGGACGTTGTGGTGAGGATGATCTGAATCGTTACATTTCTGATAAAACATGTGCCATGAAAGATGCACGTGCATTGTTAGCTGAGTGTGCAGACGATAAATTCCTGGAGATCCGCCCGGATTACGCACCGGAGATGGTGACAGGATTCCTTACATTAAATGGAATTTTAGTTGGTGCAGTGGCAAATGCTGATGCACTTTATAATGAAAAAGGTGAGAAGACAGCAGATCTGGCTGACGGTCTTACTGTAGACGGATGTGAGAAAGCTGCAGCTTTCGTCGCATTCTGTAATGACTGTGAGATTCCGCTTCTAACCGTGACAGCAGCAGATGGATTTGCAGCAGTAGAGCAGACAGAAAAAGGTCTTCCGCAGGCTATCGCAAAACTGGTAAAAGCTTATCATGATGGTGGTTTCAACAGCAAAGTAAACCTGATCATGGGCGATACTTACGGCAGTGCTTATGTGGCTATGGGCGCAAGAAGCATCAGTGATGCCGATATGGTATTTGCATGGGATGATGCTAAAGTAGGTATGATGGAAGCTGAAAAAGCAGCAAATATCTTATTTGCAGCTGAAGGAGAGAAAGCAACTGAAAAACAGGCAGCTGCTTATGAAGGAAAACAGAATGCCGTAACTTCCGCAGCAGCAAGAGGCAGCGTGGATGCAGTCATCGCTCCGGCACAGACAAGAAAACATCTGATCATGGCATTTTCCATGCTGTAAAAGAAAGGAAGATAGTGAAGATGAGAAAGAATATCAAAGGGATTGCGGCAGGCAGTCTCGGACTTCTGGCTTTACAGCTTCCGGGGATGACCGTATTTGCGCAGGCAGCAGACAGAAAAGCCCGGCTGGCAAATGCATTACAGAATACAGTCCTTGGTATGGGAACGGTATTCGTTATGCTGATCGCAATTGCGCTGATCATTTATTGTTTCAAGATTATTCCTGTGATCCAGAAAAAATTTGCCAAAAAAGCAGAACCGGCAGCAGAAGCACCAAAGACAGCACCAGTTGTTGCAGCTCCTGTACAGGAAACGGATGATCTGGAGCTGGTCGCTGTTATCGCAGCCGCAATCGCAGCAAGTGAGAATGTACCGGTAGACAGTTTCAGAGTCCGTACGATCAAGAGACGCTAATCACACCATTTTGTTTAAGGAGAATAGAAAAATGAAAAATTATACAATTACCGTAAACGGAAACGTATATGATGTAACCGTAGAAGAAAATACAAATGGCGCTCCGGCAGCAGCACCGGCTCCGAGAGCAGCAGCACCGGCACCGGCTCCGGCAGCAAAACCGGCAGCTGCAGGCGCAGCAGGAAGCATCTCCATTACTGCAGGTGCAGCAGGTAAAGTTGTTGATGTTGTAGCAGCACCGGGCACAGCAGTAAAGAAAGGTGATCCTGTCGTTGTACTTGAAATCATGAAAATGGAGACACCGGTTGTTGCACCACAGGACGGCACTGTTGCCAGCGTAGAAGTCGCAAAAGGTGAGACAGTAGAATCAGGAGCAGTACTTGCTACCATGAACGCATAAGACAGGAGGTAGACATGTCAGGTAATATAGCAGAGACATTGGGCAATCTCGTGCATCAGACCGCGTTCTTCAATCTGACCTGGGGAAACTATCTGATGATCGCCGTTGCCTGTGTGTTCTTATATTTAGCAATCAAAAAGGGATATGAGCCGTTACTGCTGGTACCGAT
>CAKRKO010000147.1 GCA_934358495.1 uncultured Eubacterium sp.
GATGGTACATTTGCAAAAGAGTTCTTACTGGATATGTCTCCTGCAGGACGTCAGGTTCACTTCAAAGCTATGCGTAAGTTAGCAGCAGAGCATCAGTCTGAGGCTGTTGGTGCTGAGATTCGTAAGCTTTACAGCTGGAATGGCGAAGATAAGTTGATCAATAACTAAGCAGAAATAAAAGACGGGGGTTGCGCATGCGCAGCCCTCTTTTTTTAACCAAATGCATAGCAGCTATTTGGTTATGAGCAAGTAGCGAAAGCGGATTGCGAATATCCGCTTGACTCTTGTATTCTGAAAATGTGTATGATAGAATATTGTTCAATGAGTTAAATTACTACAGTAAAGTGATAAAACATATTTTACTGTGAAACATAAGGAGGAACATACAATGGGAATGACTATGACACAGAAAATTCTTGCTGCCCATGCGGGACTTGATTCTGTAACAGCCGGTCAGTTAATTGAAGCAAAACTGGACGTTGTTATGGCTAATGATATTACAGGTCCGATGGCGCTGCCGATTTTTCGACAGATGGCAGACAAAGTATTTGATAAGGATAAAGTAGTACTCGTACCGGATCATTTTACGCCGAATAAGGATATCAAATCCGCGATCAACTCCAGATCTATTCAGGATTTTGCAAAAGAGCAGGGATTGAAATGGTATCTGGTACAAGGAAAATGTGGTGTAGAGCATGCAATTTTACCGGAGTATGGAATCGTTGTAGCCGGTGAATGTATCATCGGTGCAGATTCTCATACCTGTACATATGGTGCACTTGGTGCATTTTCCACCGGTGTAGGAACTACTGATATCGCAACAGGTATGGCAACCGGAGAACTCTGGTTCAAGGTTCCGTCCGCAATTAAATTCGTACTGACTGGAAAACCGGGTCCGTATGTCAGCGGAAAAGACGTTATTATCCACATCATCGGCAAGATCGGTGTAGATGGCGCATTATACAAATCCATGGAGTTTGTCGGCGATGGTATCGCAAACCTGACCATGGATGACCGTTTCACTATGGCAAACATGGCGATTGAAGCAGGTGCTAAAAACGGTATCTTTATCGTAGATGACCAGACCAGAGCTTACATGGACGCTCATTCGGATAAACAGTATACCGTTTATGAGCCGGATGAAGATGCACAGTATGATCAGGTCGTTGAGATTGATCTGTCTGAAGTCCGTCCAACTGTTGCATTTCCACATCTTCCGGGCAATGCAAAGACAATTGATGAAGTAGAGGCTATGGAGCCGATCAAGATCGATCAGGTAGTGATCGGATCCTGTACAAACGGACGTATCTCCGATATGAGAAAAGCAGCAGCCATCTTAAAAGGACATACGGTTCATCCGGATGTACGTGTTATGGTTGTTCCTGCTACTCAGGAAGTATACAAAGAATGTATCAAAGAAGGTCTCGTTGATATCTTTATCGATGCAGGATGTGCGTTCAATACACCAAGCTGCGGTCCATGTATGGGTGGTCATATGGGTGTTATGGCTCCGGGTGAGAAATGTGTATCTACCACAAACCGTAACTTTGTCGGAAGAATGGGAGATGTAGAGTCTCTGATCTATCTGGCTTCCCCGGAGGTGGCAGCAGCAAGTGCGATTGCAGGTTATATCGCAAATCCTGAGAAAGTAGGTGACAAATAATGAAAGCAGCAAAAGGACATGTATTTAAATATGGTGACAACGTAGATACAGACGTAATCATCCCGGCAAGATATCTGAATTCATTTGACGCTCAGGAACTGGCAACCCACGCAATGGTTGACATCGATCCGACCTTTACACAGCGTGTACAGCCGGGTGACATTATCGTGGCAAGAAAGAACTTTGGATGCGGTTCTTCCAGAGAACATGCACCGTTATGTTTAAAGACCGCAGGTGTAAGCTGCATTATTGCAGAGACATTTGCACGTATTTTTTATCGTAATTCCATCAATATCGGACTTCCGATCATTGAGTGCCCGGAAGCATCCCGTGAGATCGAGGAAGGCGATGAGGTAGAAATCGATTTCGACAGTGGTAAAATCTATGACCGTACAAAAGGAACCGAGTATCAGGGACAGGCTTTTCCACCATTTATGCAGAAAATCATTGACAGTGAAGGTCTGGTAAATTATATTAACAGCAAACGAAAATAATTGTGATTTGTCGGGTGTTTTCCAGAACAATAGCTTCTGCGTATGATCAGGAGAAAATTGTGGAAATACCGGATGAAAATTTTATGTGAGAGTAGAAAAAGCGAGACAGCAGACAGAAAGGAAGAAATTATGGCAATTTTATATGCAAATACCAGAGATGCATCAGAGAAAGTAACTGCCTCCCAGGCAAT
>CAKRKO010000148.1 GCA_934358495.1 uncultured Eubacterium sp.
GCGAATTCTTTGAAAAGGCTTCTTGCCATTTCGTGTTTCTTACTTAATCCGAAATCCATTTTTTACTTTTCCTCCATAGTTATTATAGTTTCATGATCGTCTCTCAGAATTACGTCCTGCATTCATGCGCTCGACTTAAATATAATACCCAAACCCCCATTTGAGCTTAAAAAAAGCCCGCTGAATCGCTTAGGTTTCCAAGAGGTTACCAAATACATTGCAATAATCGTGCCAACTTTTAAAAGCCTTGATCTATGCGGTTTATGCAAAAATACTGTTTATTTTTTAACACAATCGGCGTCTATATATGTTTATTTTTCCTACACTTTTCTACGTTTTATTTGCATTTTCCACACATATGTGTCATACTGATTCTGAAAAATATGTCATGCATTGCATGACTTGCATCTCACAGCAAGAATGCCAATACATTCTTGAATTTAACCTTTCTCATTACCCAAAAGAGGATTTTAAATGAAACTTTCAAGATTATTATTAGACGCACTGGAAACTTTTCCAAATTTTGTAATTATAGATAAAAACGCAACTATTGTGTATCTGAATGAATCCTATGCCAGTCTCCTTGGTATTCCGCGGGAACAGGCCATCGGACAGCCTGTCACCGATGTAATTCCCAAGACCCGCATGGTTGAGGTATTGAAATCCGGCAAACCGGACATCGGACACCTGATGACTCTTTATGACCATTCCCAGAAGAAAAATGTAACGGTTGCCTGCAATCGCATGCCGATTTTTCAAAATGGCCAGGTCATTGGCGCTGCTGCCGTAACAATCATGCAGGATGTCCTTCCCACAGTCACACAACTGAATCGTGAACTTTCTGCTGTCCGCAAAGAAAACGAATTCTACCGGCATGAATTAAATATGTTGCAGAATCATTTTGACAGCCTGAACCGCATCATCGGTCACTCTCCTGCTTTGCTTGAGATCAAACAGACCATTTCGGATTATGCTGCATCAGATCTGCCAATCCTGATCACAGGAGAGACCGGTGTCGGCAAGGAATTATTTGCAAAAGCAATCCATGAAATGAGTCCGCGCAAATTCCATCCCTATATAAAAATCAACTGTGCCGCTATTCCTACCGAACTGCTGGAATCAGAATTATTCGGATACGAACCAGGCGCTTTTTCCGGTGCTTCCAAAAACGGGAAACCCGGTAAATTTGAACTGGCAAACCACGGCACCATTCTGTTGGATGAAATTGGAGAAATGCCACAGACACTCCAGAGCAAATTGCTGCGCATCCTTCAGGAACAGGAATTTGAACGAATCGGCGGTATCAATACGATCAAGGTCAATGTAAGAATCATCTGCTGTACAAACCAGGATCTGCAACAGCTGATACAGGCAAAACATTTTCGCAGTGACCTTTATTATCGTATCAACACCGTAGAATTAAAAATTCCACCGCTGCGTGATCGAAAAAAAGATCTGGCTGAACTGACAGATTATTTCATTCAAAAATACAATGCCGAACACGATACACATGTCATTTCCATTGATACCGATGTACTTCACCTCTTCCAGACTTACGACTGGCCGGGAAATGTCCGGGAACTGGAACACATTGTGGAACGTCTGTGCACCATCAACAACAACCGTAGCATTACTATGAAAAGCTGTGGTTTCTTAAAAGAACTGGTTCAGCAGTCTGTTCATGCAAATGCAGATGTTCCCTCATCCATTGCTTCAGATCAGTCCAGCTCACAGGCCTTGTGGAATGCAAACCCAGCTAATTCTGCTGCGCAGCACGATTCCACTGTTTCTGCCCCGACGACCGGTGAAGTATCCTGGAAGGATCTGTCCCGTAAAATCCAGAACACAGAAAAAGAGGCTATCATCCAGGCACTGCTGCAGACAAACGGAAACAAGGCAAAGGCCGCACGGCTGCTGAATATTGACCGGTCATCACTGTATTATAAATTAAAAAAATATAATATTACGGAATAAAGTCAGAAAACGCAACTAAAAAAAATGTGGTATTTTCCTAAGCAGGCGATTGTTAGCCGCGAAGGTAAAATACCACATTTTCGTTTCACATATTAAAGTAATTTTTATGACGCTTTTCCAATACGTTTCAGATAAATCTTTGTCTCACTGACAACCACACCACTCAGTGCCACCAGTGCGATCAGGTTCGGGATCGCCATCAGTCCATTAAAGATATCCGCAATGGTCCATACCGCAGAAACTGTCATGTACGGTCCGATAAATACTGCCAGAATGTATAACCAACGATAACCTTTGACTACTTTCTGATTTCCATTGGATAAATACTCCAGACATTTTTCACTGTAATAATC
>CAKRKO010000149.1 GCA_934358495.1 uncultured Eubacterium sp.
GATCAGTTAGGTCAGATGCCGTTACCGCCATATATCACACATCAGTTAAAGGACAAGAACCGTTATCAGACTGTTTATGCAAAATATGACGGTTCTGCAGCAGCTCCGACTGCAGGTTTACATTTTACACCGGAACTGCTGCAGCAGGTAAAAGATATGGGCGTTGATATTGCAGAGGTAACACTGCATGTCGGACTTGGTACGTTCCGTCCGGTAAAAGTGGACAATATCCTGGAACACCATATGCATTCAGAATTCTATATGGTAACACAGGAAGCCGCTGACAAGATCAACAATGCGAAGAAAAACGGTCATCGTGTAATTTGTGTTGGAACTACAAGCTGCCGTACCATTGAGTCCGCAGCGGACGAAAACGGTATGTTGAAAGAGAGCAGCGGATGGACAGAGATTTTCATCTATCCAGGTTATCAATTCAAAGTGCTGGATTGTCTGATCACAAACTTCCATCTGCCGGAGTCAACGTTGCTGATGCTTGTTTCTGCACTTGCAGGAAGAGAGCATGTGCTGGCGGCTTATGAGGAAGCAGTGAAGGAAGGATATCGGTTCTTCTCCTTTGGAGATGCGATGTTTATTCAGTAGAAACAATTTCTAAAAAATATAGTGGGATAAATAAAATAGTGCCTGTGACAGTGTGTGGCTGTCGTAGGTGCTATTTTTGAGTGTGCTGATTTTTTCTATATAGAAGAAAGAGCATAAATAATAGAATTACTGGAAAAATCAGTCCGCATCTCATGCCGATCCTAATATTATTCCCGGCGTTCTGGGTGATACGGCCAACAATTCCAGGCCCGATACTGCCGCCTAAATCTCCTGCCATGGCAAGGAGAGAGAACATAGCTGTCCCACCCTTTGGAAACGTTTTTGAGGAAATACTGATTGTCCCCGGCCACATAATTCCAACTGAAAATCCACATACTATACAACCGACAAGTCCAATGATCGAATTAGATGACAGGGCAGAAAGGAGATAACAGATAACACATAATATGCCGGAACCACCCATAAACATCATTAAATCCAGCTGTTTTCCATATTTCCCAAAAATTATGCGACTGATGCCCATGGTGACTGCAAACATACATGGACCTGCCAAGTCTCCCAGTGCTTTTGACAATCCCAGCGCAGATTCGGCATAAGCAGATGCCCATTGAGCCATTGCAAGTTCAGAAGCTCCAGAACAGATCATCAGACATATCGCAACCCAGAAAAAAGGTTTGGCAAATAGATTTTTAATTCCCATTCCAGTGCCATTATCAACCAGATGCTCAATCGGACAGGTCATGAAATTATAAGTGTTAACAGCAGGAATGAGTGCCCATATCACGGCAAGCCATTTCCAACTGTTTATGCCGAATATCAGAAAAAACAAGCTGGAAATCAAAATTGTTCCAACAGCTCCCCAACAGTAAAAGGAATGGAGCAGGCTCATCGTTGCTTCTTTGTTTTCAAATGGACAGGCTTCAATAATAGGGCTGCAAAGTACTTCGATTAAACCACTTCCGATAGCATAAACAACGACACTGCATATAATTCCAATGAAAGGATCAGGTAAAAGATCAGGTAAAAATGCCAGTCCAACCAGACCAAGTGAAGCAAATATTTCTGATGCAACAACGCAAATACGATATCCGATATAATCTACAAATTTGGCACAGAACAGATCAACCAGAAGCTGTGTGAAAAAGAAGAATGTGGATATCAAAGCAATATTACCGAGAGAAATATGATAGTCATTGTGAAATTTTAAAAAAAGAAGCGGTGCAAAGTTTGCCGCAATAGCCTGCGTGATAAAGCCCATATAACAGGCAATTTTTGTCTTATGATAGTCATTTTTCTTTACTACATTCACTTTCTATTTCCCACTCCTAATATTTTTAACCGTTTTATGTTCAATAGAAAGATGTTCATAAATACGTTTTCCACCATTCCCGCTTGGAGCCTGAGCTAGTAATCCGACTTTGATGATTGGTTTAGACGGCAAATGGAAATATCTCATCATGTAAAAGTTTATACCATCTGCTGAATAATGGAATGCAAAATTATTTCCTACTCTGCATACCTGAAGCCAGGCAGAATTGCTTTCAATGTTACATCCGTTTGCATCATCTGAATCGCCTTTGGTAACAACACTTACAGCTGCATGGGTTCCAAAATCTGTCAGTTCAAAACAACA
>CAKRKO010000150.1 GCA_934358495.1 uncultured Eubacterium sp.
CGTTCCTCAGAAAGTCTTCTGGTGGAACACAAATCCGGACATGGTGCCGTAAATGCATTACACTCATAATGATCCATCAGTTTCTGAACCAGTACATATGCTTTAAATGTATCTATGATGGCTGCCCGATCCATTCTGACTTCATCCGCATTTGCAATAAATTCATCTGCCAGTTTTTCTGCCAGCGCTGTATCCTCAGCATTGATATTCTGACCTTTTCTGCCCGGAATCGTCGGATTACTATATGGGTCAACTTCATGCAGCTGATCCAGCAGCTCATGTACGCTGATATTACGGAATTTTACTCCAAGACGGTTTGTTATTTCTTCAAGATTTACAAAATTGTCGGTTCCGCCATAGGATTTGACAGAGCTGAATCTGGATGCAACCAGCACTCTTGTATTCTGCAACGCTTTTCGCGTTCTTAATGCTCTCAGATAGCCTTCATAATCTGCCCAGGAATAGAACGCATATGCCTCATGTCCTCTTGCATGCAAAGCCGCTGTATTCAGGGTTTCCTCACAGCAGGAATGCGGAATCATAGCAACAGGCTTATGAAATCTCTGTGCGAACTCTACATAGATAAACCCTCTTGCAATCTGAAAATTAAATACAAACAAATCAATTTTATCAATCTCTGCACTCAGTGTTTCATAAATTTTTTCAGAATTTACCCATTCATCCGTAGCTTCCAGATAAATCGGATCCATCATATTTATTCCAGCCGGAACATGAGAGAAAACATCCTGTTTGAATATTTCATAAGTTTCGCGGCTTACCATCTGATCAAATTCTTTTTCCAGCGCATCGCCTTCCCCGAAGCAGCACGGTCCCTCATAAGCATATTCATGTACCAAACCGATATAAATAGTGCGAACATTCAGTTTCACATCAATATTTTTTGCAATCATTTCGTTTTTCTCCTCAGATACAATACAAACTTCTCATCAAGTCGGCCAACTTAATATGTTTATATTGTAGCTGGTTTTCTGTCTTTTGAAAAACGAATATCTCGCATATGTAACGGACTTTTTCTCATATCCTAGTATTTCGATCACTTCTGTTACAGCAAGTACGAAAAACTTCCTCTCCCTCTATTTTTTCTTATCTTTATTCATCATTCCGAATCAGATTTAGGAATTCCCTCAGATACTGTTTATCATTTTTTCGCCATACCATAGCCACACCGCTATGTGTATCTGCAATTGGTCTGCTTACAATATGCAGACAATCTGTATCTTTATGGTACCTGTCACAGACAAACACATCATTTTTTTCATGTAGATTATATACCAGAGACGAAGCATTATTCGCATTGTATACAATATTGGGTAAAAAACCATGCATCCGGCAAAGATCAATAAGCATGCTCTGATAACTTGGCAGATGCAAGGCAGAAATAACTACCAGATTGCTCGTTTTCAGATCCTCAACAGTCCATACATCCTTATCCCGCAGCGGATGATCTGTTCGCATACATACAGTCAACGGTGTATCTTTGATAAAAGCAACATGGTTTCCATCCAGGCCACTGCGTTCCATATCATATCGAACTGTAAAAATAACATCCAGTTCATTTTCCATCAGCTGTCTGTGTAATATTTCCGGACGTTCCGATTCAATATCCAGTCCTACCCCCGGATATTGTTCTCTGAATTTTTCCATGTACTCCCAGAGATATGCCTCTGATTTATGAATATCTAAAACCCCTATGTTCAGTTTTTTTATATCACCTCCCATATGTCTGCGTGCCACTTCCACAGATTCCTGCATTGCGCTGATCACATCTTTCCATGAACGATACAGGCTTTTTCCGGCTTCCGTCGGAACCAGTATATTTTTTTCCCGCGCGAACAGCTGAACCTGCAGATTCTGTTCGATATTCTGGATTGTCTTACTGATGGCAGACTGTGTCACATTTAATTTCTGTGAAGCCTTTGAATAACTTCCAAGCTCCATCGCACAGATAAAATACCACATCTGATAAAAACTCAGATTCATATATTCATTTTTCATAGCTGATCTCCTGTTAGCTTATCCGGTTTAACACTCAAATGGACTGTATATGCCGGATCACACTGTTCACACCATTGAACCGATCTGTGCTGATC
>CAKRKO010000151.1 GCA_934358495.1 uncultured Eubacterium sp.
TGTGGACCGGAGGTATTAGAAAAATATCAGTTTAATAACGTATTATTCCGGTTCCGGTTTACACTGGTTCCGTTCATCTCAGTCTGAGTTGAGACTCCCACTTCTGCAAGTGGTGAGTAATAACAAATCTTTCTCAGTGGGAGTTCATCTCCGACTGAGATAAATGCTCCGCGAGGATGTGCAGTGATTCTGAGAAGAATATGTCAGCTTTCGCTGACCAGAATCACGCACCAAGTCTCACGTGCGTTCGACTTGAATAAGGGATAATAAAATTATGTTGGTGTACTAAGGTACATAGGAAGAGAGAGGACTTCATGGAAGAAAAAATGTATTTGAAATGGTATAACAAAATTGGCTATGGATCGGGCGATGTGGCAGGAAACGTGGTGTATGCGTTCCTGACCTCTTTCGTCATGATCTATCTGACGGATACCATCGGTCTGATGCCGGGCATTGTCGGAACACTGATCGCGGCATCCAAGCTGTTTGACGGTGTGTCAGACATTTTCTTTGGATCGATGATCGATAAGACACATTCCCGGCTTGGAAAGGCAAGGCCGTGGATGCTCTATGGTTATATCGGATGTGCGATTACCCTGGTTGCGGTATTTGCAGTTCCGACCAGCTTTGGTGATACGGCAAAATATGCCTG
Organism: uncultured Eubacterium sp.; assembly: GCA_934358495.1. Taxonomy (GTDB): domain Bacteria; phylum Bacillota; class Clostridia; order Lachnospirales; family Lachnospiraceae; genus Eubacterium_I. The sequence goes on from CAKRKO010000151.1 coordinate 653, forward strand.
GTTCTTCATCGCATATACTCTGCTTAACGGTGTGTTTTACACAGCGAACAACATCGCATACTCAGCCCTTACTTCCCTAGTAACAAAAAATGCCAAAGAGCGTGTGCAGATGGGGTCTTACCGTTTTATCTTTGCTTTTGCCACAAGCCTTATAATCCAGTCTGTTACGGTTGGGTTTGTTGATAAATGTGGCGGCGGGGCTGCCGCATGGAGAACGGTTGCGATCATTTATGCAATCATCGGTTTTGTGGTAAACACGATCTCCTGTCTGTCCGTAAAGGAACTTCCAGAAGAGGAATTAAACGATGGTGCGGTAACAGACAAAGAGGAAAAATACGGGCTGGTGCAGGCATTTAAATTGCTGATCAAAAACAAATTTTACATGATGATTTGCGGCGTTTATATTTTACAGCAGTTATACAGTGCCATGATCGGAGCCGGTATCTATTACATGACATGGGTACTGAAGAATAAAAGCCTGTTTGGTGTATTTGCATGGGCGGTCAATATCCCGCTGATCATTGCACTGGTATTTACGCCGACACTGGTTGGTAAATGGAAAGGTATGTACAAATTAAACCTGCGCGGCTATATGCTGGCAGTAGCAGGCAGGGCACTGGTGATCGTTGCAGGTTACCTTGGAAGCGTGCCGTTGATGTTACTGTTTACGGCGGTCGCTGCACTGGGACAGGGACCATGGCAGGGAGACATGAATGCGGTCATCGCATCCTGCTCGGAATATACTTATCTGACACAGGGAAAACGTGTGGATGGAACGATGTATTCCTGTACTTCCCTTGGCATTAAGATCGGTGGCGGAATCGGAACCGCACTGGTCGGATGGCTCTTAGAGGTCAGCGGATATGTAGGTACGGCAGCAACACAGCCGGCATCCAGCTTACGGATGCTCTCCTTTATGTACCTGTGGCTCCCACTGGTATTTGAGATCCTGATCATGCTGGTTCTTTCCAGAATGAACGTGGAAGAGACAGTGGAAAACATAAAAAGAGAAAAAGGCATCGCATCTGACTGCGTGACAGATGAAGAATAACAGGCACGATGGATCGCGGATGGCAGGAGGCATTGTCTGAAAAAGAGAAAAAGGCAATGCTTTTTGCTTTCCGGATAGAACAGGCAGGGGTTATGCATGGTAGACATGCAGGAAAAATGCGGCATAGAATGAAAGCAGTTGTTCCAAATAAAATGTCATCTGTTTACGCATGTGTTCCGACCTCCTTTCCTTACAAGTCTATTCTAGGATGAAACCAGCCATCCTGCGTGCCAGATCAGCACAAACAGTGGACAAATGTTGCAGATGGAAAACGGAAGTGAGGAAAGACACCGATGCATTTAACCTATAAAAATACGAAAGATGAGATACTGGCAGTGATGCGCCAGGCAAAACAT
>CAKRKO010000152.1 GCA_934358495.1 uncultured Eubacterium sp.
ACGGTAAAAATAACATCCAGTTCATTTTCCATCAATTTTTTGTGCAATACTTCCGGCCGTTCTGACTCAACTGCCAGCGAAATATCCGGATAAAGCTCATGAAACGCTTCTACATATTCCCACAGATAAGATTCTGATTTGTGGGAATCCAACACACCAATCTTCAGGCTCTCACTTCGACCTCCCATATAACGCCGTGCGTCCTCCACTGCTTCCTGCATTTCCGCAATCATCTTTTTCCATACCTGATACAGGCTTTTTGCCGCTTCTGTCGGTATCAGATTATTTTTCTCCCGGATAAACAGTTCCATTTTCAGGTTCTGTTCTATGTTCTGAATACATTTGCTTAATGTCGACTGTGTTACATTGAGATCCTGGGAAGCCCTGGAATAACTTCCAAGCTCAATGGTACGGATAAAGTACCACATCTGGTAAAAACTCAGGTTCATATAAGCATCTTTCATTACAGTTCCTCCCTTTTGTCTCTCTCATAATTTATGTCACCATTTTTTCAAAAACGAAATGATCTTCTCCATACGATCACCGATCACTTCGATTTCTTCTTTTGTATTATAAAATGCCGGCGAAAAACGGATCACCGAGTCATAGCCCAGCCTGCGCAGCATCGGCTGTGCACAGTGATTGCCACTGCGTACCGCAATACCGTATTTATCCAGAAAACTTGCCATATCGTATGGATGGACGCCGTCGACCACCACAGAGATCACACTCTGTTTTTCCACATTTCCGCCCAGTACGTGCACATATTTCAGTTCGGAAAGTCTCTGTTCCAGCATATCCGTCAGTTCTTTCTCCCATGCCGCAATCTCTTTTGTACCGATTTCCTGCAGATACTGCAGTGCCTGACCAAGCCCAATAGCTCCAGGATAATTCGGGGTACCGGCCTCCAGACGATATGGGATCGTGGTAAAACTTGTATCCTCGTTTCCTACTACCTCCACCATACCACCGCCGTACCAGAGCGGTTCCATAACATCCAGTCGTTCCTTCTTTCCGTATAATACACCGATCCCGGCAGGTCCCATGGTCTTGTGTCCGGAAAAGGCCAGAAAATCACAGTCCAGTTCCCGCACATTCATCTGACCGTGCCGGATTGCCTGGGAAGCATCGACACACACCGGGACATTGTACTGATGTGCTTTCTGAATGATTTCACGCACCGGGAGTACCGTTCCTGTCACATTGGAGATTGCAGTCACCGAAACGATCACCACGGACTCGTCCAGTTCCCGTTCCAATGTTTCCATATCCAGTCTGCCATCTTCTCGCATCGGTATCACCACAAACTCTGCACCGGTCCGTTTCGCTGCCTGCTGCCACGGGACAAAATTGGAATGATGTTCGAACTCTGTCACGATCACCTTCCTGCCTTTTTGCATATACTGCGCCGCATAACCGAACGCCACCTGATTCAGACTGTCCGTAGCTCCTCTGGTAAATATGATCTGCATCGGATCATCACACCAGATAAAATCAGCCACTGTCTTTCTGGCATCTTCCATGGCACATGTGGACCGTTCACTTAGTGTATGGATTCCCCGGTGCACATTCGCATTATCCTGCATATAATGCCGGTCCAGACATTCCAGAACACAGTTTGGCATCTGTGTGGTCGCTCCGTTATCAAAATAAATCAGCGGATTATTATTTATCTTCTGTTCCAAGATTGGAAAATCATTTCTGATCTGTGCTTGCATCCTATCGACTCTTCCTTCTATATTTTTACCGTCCATTCTAATTTTCCAGTTTTCCTATTTATATAGTATTTTTTCATTAAAAGCAAACATGGAGGAGATCCTCTGATCTCCTCCACACATGTATGATCTTTACAAAATCTATTATACTATCTTATTTCTTTTTTGCTACCATGTTTTTCAATACCGGCAGCTCATCTGCAGTTGCTTTGCGCCCCGTTCATTTTATCTTACAGACACAGTTTCTATGCTCTGACTACTTCCAGACCAAGCATTTCTGCCAGCATTTCCAGTTCTTCTGTATAATCACCGTACACAAGCGGCATATGGTT
>CAKRKO010000153.1 GCA_934358495.1 uncultured Eubacterium sp.
AGATTGTACTCCCACTGAGAAAGACTTGTTATTACTCACCACTTGCAGAAGTGGGAGTCTTCTCGACTGAGATAAATGATTTTCACTATAATATCAAGGATCGTATTTATCCTGCGATCTTATTCAGTAAACCGGTGGACTGAAGGAACAGAATAAACATAATAACCGGCATAATATAACGTATCATCACATTATAAAGTTTTTTCCGGCGGAATTTTTCACCATTTAACTCCATCTCCGCAGCGATCCAGGATGGCTTTACGATCCATCCGATCAAAATGGATGAGAGCAGTGCGATAAACGGCATCAGAAAACTGTTACTGATATAATCCATGATGTCCAATAACTGTCCGGTGCTTCCGCTCGGCAGCTGCACTTCTACATAAAATGTGCTATACCCCATTGCAATGATTGCAGTTGCAGCCAGATAAATGACTGTTAAAATGCTCGTAACTTTTTTACGTTCGCCATGGAATAATTCCATGCAGTTTGCAGTGATAGATTCCAATACGGAAATACAGGAGGTCAATGCTGCAAATGCTGTCAGTATGAAGAACATCAATCCGATGAGTCTTCCTGCCAGTCCCATGGAATAAAATACATTCGGCAGGGAGATAAACATCAGACCGGGTCCTGCAGACATTCCGTCTAATCCGGAAAATACATAAACGGCCGGGATGATCATAACACCTGCAAGCAGTGCAACACCGGTATCCATCAGCTCGATCTGAGAGATTGATTTGCTTAAGTTTACATCTTTTTTTACATAAGAACCATATGTGATCATAATTCCCATAGATACGCTCAATGAGAAGAAAAGCTGACTCATAGCATCCAGGGAAATCTGCAAAAATCGTGTAACAGTAAGTCCTTTGACATCTGGTGTTAAGTATACTTTTAATCCCTGCAGACCGGTTCTGACCGTTCCATCTTCCAACGGATGTTTTAATGTCAGAGAGAAGATCGCGATTCCGATTACCATCAGTAAAAGGATGGGCATAATAAATTTGGATACACGCTCAATGCCTTTTTCCACTCCGTTATATACGATCAACGCTGTTAAAAACATAAAGATCAGACCAAACCATACGGAAGACGGAGAGGAGATAAAGTTTGTAAAGCAGTTACTTTCTACCGCTTCTTTTCCGGAACCGGTCAGATAGATGGTAATATATTTCAGGATCCATCCACCAATGACAGCATAATAAGTCATGATCAGTACGGGTACAAAAAAGGTCAGAATACCTAAAAATTTCCATTTCTTTTTCATTTCCTGATATGCGTAAATTGCACTTTTACCGGTTTTTCGGCCAATGGCAATATCGGTAGTAAGCAGTGTGAAGCCGACCGTAAAAACAAGTATCAGGTATATGATCAGAAACAGGCCACCACCGTCTTTTGCTGCAAGGTATGGGAATCTCCATAAATTGCCGACACCAACGGCACTTCCGGCAGCTGCGAATACAAATCCGAGCTGGCCACTAAATCCATTTTTTTGTTTCATAAGCTCATTCACCTCATAAATTTTAAAATCACAGAAATGCACAGAAGAATAAATCATGCTTTGTACGACACGCATTTCTTATCAAAAATTCCAGAGCATTCCTGAAATGTGGCAACGAAAAAATCGTCACTCAAGTATAATAGCACTAAATCTCTACAAAGTACAGTAATTCCAATAATGAAAACAAAAAAACACAGGCAAGTGCGACCGGGGAAGACACCGATAAAATCAAAGTAGTTACAACCATTTTTCCTGAATAAGACTGGGTGAAACAAATTGCAGGGAAAGAAGCCGACAATATGGATCTGACAATTAGAGTGAGAAAAACGTTCCATGCAGAACATTTATGAAAGAAGAATATACAGGTGAAAAAGCAGATTCGCAAAAATGTGGGTCTGTTTTTGTATATATAAAAATAATTACCGTACAAATATGGTGAAATTTTTGAAAAAGTACGAATTTTATATACAGTAAAACAGAAAATTTTATGCTATACTGTCTTTATACTATAT
>CAKRKO010000154.1 GCA_934358495.1 uncultured Eubacterium sp.
ATTGTCTTATGCGGTCAGAAATGTGACAGTTACAAAGCGAAATACTTTTTTAAAAGAGCGCTTGTCTCAGGCATAGGTAAAGCAGACATTCGTAATCCGCTTTTACTACTTGCTCATGAATACAGTCGCTTTGCGACCTGCCATTGGAACCTGAGGCGTGATTTTTGTCAGTGTAAGTATATATTGACATTTGGAAAAAAATGGATTAAATTAATTACATTAGAGAGCGATGTTGTTCACAACATCGCTCTTTTTGTATTTATATATGAAAAGAGGAAGAGCGTATGGAAAAGTTAAATGAAATCATTGCCTCCATTGACAATTTTGTCTGGGGACCTGTAATGCTTGTTCTTTTAGTAGGAACCGGAATTTTCCTGACATTTCGGACAAGATTTCTGACATGGAGAAATTTAGGGTATGCGCTGAAAAGCACGCTCAGTAAAGAAGCAAGAACAAAAAGCAGAGGTGAGGGAGACGTATCTCCATTTTCAGCATTGACTACTGCATTGGCGGCAACCATCGGTACAGGTAATATTGTAGGTGTTGCAACTGCAATGGTTTCCGGTGGTCCGGGTGCACTTGTATGGATGTGGATTTCGGCAGCTTTTGGTCTTACATCAAAATTCAGTGAATGTATGCTTGCCATCAAATACCGCGAGGTAAATGAAAAAGGTGAGATGAGTGGCGGTCCGATGTATACTATGAAAAAAGGACTGAAAAATAAGAAGTTTGGAGCAGTGCTTGCATGGCTCTTTGCACTGTTTGCAGTAGTAGCATCCTTTGGTATCGGAAATATGACGCAGGGTAATTCTATTTCGGGTGCGTTAAATACCACATTTCACGTTCCTACAGGGCTTACCGGCGTGATCATAACCATTCTTGTACTGGTCATTATTGTAGGCGGGATTAAATCTATATCAAAGGTTTCTTCCGTAGTAGTTCCGGTTATGGCAATTTTTTATGTAATATGTGGAATTATTGTTATTATAGGAAATATAGCAAATGTTCCGGCCGGTATTGTAATGATTTTAAAAATGGCCTTTTCTGTAAAAGCTGTTGGTGGTGGTATGTGCGGTACAATTGTTGCTTCTATGATGAATGCTATGCGGTTTGGTATCGCGCGAGGAGTTTTTTCAAATGAGGCAGGTATGGGTTCCGCAGCAATCACGGCAGCAGCAGCAACGACAGATAATCCGGTACGACAGGGATATATCAATATGACAGGTACTTTCTGGGATACAATTGTGGTATGTACGATCACAGGTCTTGCGATTGCATCTTCCGGTGTACTAGGTATGACAGATGCCAATGGAGAACTTCTGACAGGTTCCGATGTAACAATTGCAGCTTTTAAAACAGTTCTCGGTTCCGGCGGAGGCTGGCTGGTAACCATTGGAATCACTTTGTTTGCATTTTCAACGATTCTTGGTTGGGAATATCATGGAGAAAAAGCATTTGAATATCTGCTTGGTACACACAAATATAATATGATCTATCGAATCGGATTTGCCTTGGTCGCATATATCGGATGTACACAGACAATCAGTCTGGTATGGAATTTTTCAGACATTGCAAATGCTCTGATGGCCATTCCAAACTTAATATGCATGTTGATTCTCAGTGGAGAAATCGCACATGATATACGCGAATTTCAATCAGAAATAAAAGCTAACCATAAATAGTTTGATTACAGGAACTATAAGAGCCAGGGTGTTAAATGACACATGGCTCTGTTTCTTTTCATGAAGAATTTCTATCAATGCAGAGCCTTTGAACTGGTTTTGCAGGGAATAAAAAAGTTGTAAAAATCTATTGACAAACAGAACAAAGTCTTGTATAGTAGATAAAGCGTTACGGCGCATCAATTTTATAAAAAATATGGAGAAATACTCAAGAGGCTGAAGAGGCGCCCCTGCTAAGGGTGTAGGTCGTTCGCGCGGCGCGAGGG
>CAKRKO010000155.1 GCA_934358495.1 uncultured Eubacterium sp.
CGAATTGGTTCAAAAGACATATAACACTCATCGATGCTGACCTGCTCAATTTCGTCACAGATACTGCGCAGGTGACGCATCAGTTTCTGGCTCATTTCCCGGTAATAGCTGTGATCCGGTGGAACCATCACAAGTGTCGGACATTTTTGAAATGCGCTGGCAACGGTTTCCGCCGTCTGAATTCCAAAGGCTTTTGCCGGAATGGATTTCGCAACGACGATTCCATGGCGGGTTTCCTGATCCCCACCTACAATGGATGGAATCGTGCGCAGATCCAGTTTGCTTCCATTTTGTAATTCCCGTAATGCACTCCAGCTTAAATAGGCGGAATTTACATCAATGTGAAAGATGATAGAATTATCGTTTATTATCATAGTATCTCCCAATGCCCACTATATCCACTGCCAATATACTTAATATTATTCATCTCCTTTATATGTCGCTTTATCGTCCTTGTACTTACCTCTAATATTTTTGACATTTGTTCTGTACTTATCTTACCATCTTTCTTTATTAAATTTATAATCTGTGTATCCAAATCATTTGAATTAACATCTTGAGTGACATCTTGAGTGACATCTTGAGTGACATCTTGAGTGACATTATAATTCAAATTTGGCATTATAACTGTAAACTGATATCTATCAGACCGAAAAGTTGGCTTTTTACTCTCATCATAATTAATCTGATATTCATAACCACCAATAATTTTCCCAAATCCACTGCCTTTTCGCTCCATATATCCCAAACGATTAAACACATCTGCCAGAACTGGATTACGTCTGGTCGATGGAACCGTTAACGGATCTCGATCCTGTATCACAGACCCATCCGGCATCCCACCCGGAGAATATATTTCCATGCGATCATCATAAATATCAATATGCACTTCACTTCCATTTACCAGATAATCACGATGGGCTAACGCATTGACTAATGCCTCATGATAACTCCGGTCTACATACTCCGGCATTTCTTCTCTGGAATTCGCTGTCTTTCTCCACATCATTTTTGCATTTCTCTTGATAAAAGCTTCCCCATTATCAATCAAGGACAACACACTTCCAGAATATTCTGCATCATCAAATGCATCTATTGTTCCACCCATTTTATTTAATCCATTCCATCTTGTACAAAAAAGTCTGGAACATCGAACTGGGCTTTCATCTGCAATTAAAGCTCCTGCATTGGTAAGATAACCTTGCTCATTTGCCAGACCAAATGAAACTAAATCTTTTTCGTCAAAACTTGTTCCTGTCCATTTTTTATAACGTTCCCGAAGTTTTGAAAATGCATAATCATCTACTTTATACGTTGAAATTTGTGAATCATAGGATGTATTTTTTCCTCTAAGTACCAGACGTTTCAGTTCTGTTGCCGTAGCCTTCACACTTTCGTTCCCAACCCGCACATATGCTTCCATGGTTCCATCTCCAGAATAATAATATGGTGTTTCGTCACCTTTAAAAATATCAAGAATGATCAAAATCTTTCCATTTTCCACACTGTGAAAACTAAGTTTAAATTCAGGAATTGGATCTAATCTTGTTTTTATAATTTCACTTATTTTCTCTGCATCCTGTTCTGGATTTTCCAGACCAATCAGCTGCCCTTCGTCTGCAATTCCAAAGATCAATTTTCCACCCAATGTATTGGCAAATGCACTGACACTTTTACACCAGCTTTTTGGCTTCTTTATTTCAAGTTCTAGCTTTTTATCATATTCTGTTGCCTCTCCAATTAAATCTCTAATATTCATATATATACTCACCCTCTACATTTTCTTTTTATAACTGTGCCTTTATCCATGTCGCTAATTTTTTTCGCTTATATTTTTTAGCAAAATCAATTGGCTGCTTCCCATCAAATGT
>CAKRKO010000156.1 GCA_934358495.1 uncultured Eubacterium sp.
GGAGCATTCCTGTAATTCAGAAATAACGTCAATTGAATAAAAAGAAACCTCGAAGTACAATTAAGGTGTTCATCTTGGCCGGATGAAAAAACATCTTAATCAAACTGGAGGTTTCTATAATGAATTTAACACAGAATGACAGACTAAAGCAAGTAACAGCAGACACTTTAATTGTTGGAGTTGATATTGGATCAAAAACTCACTTTTGCAGAGCGTTTGATTGGAGAGGATTTGAACTTTCAAGAAGAGTGTTCAGATTCAGTAATACTGGAATGGGATTTCTCACATTTTTGCGATGGACAGAAGAAGTCATGAACAAGACCGGAATGAAAAAAGTAATTGTCGGCTGCGAGCCTACCGGTTGCTACTGGCTTACATTTCAGAAGTTCTTACAGGATCATGGGATTCAGCTGGTAACAGTCAATCCATTTACAGTCAACCGGAGCAAAGAACTGGATGATAACAGTCCGGAAAAAAGTGACCTGAAAGATCCAAAGACAATAGCGTTACTTGTAAAAGATGGAAGGTATTCGACTTCTTATCTTCCGAGTGGAGTGTATGCTGAGATCAGAGAGGCTTCCGTTTGCAGGGATCAGATCATGAAGCAGCATATACGTCTGTCCAATCAGATACAGGGATGGATTCAAAAGTTTTTCCCGGAATATTTAGAGTGTTATGCCGATTGGGATTCAACCAGCGGATTATTGTTGTTGAAAGAAGCACCATTACCGCAGGATATCCTGAAAATCGGAGCAGGTGGAATTAATCAAATATGGCGAAATGCAAAGGTACGTGCGGCGGGGATCAAGAGGGCACAGATCCTGGTAGAAGCTGCACAAAACAGTGTGGGATTGGAAGCAGGAGAAGCTGCAAGACTCGAGATATGGGTTCTTGTAAACGACTACATGCTTAAAGCGGAACAGCTTAGACGATTAGATGAATACCTGGAAGAAAAAGTAAAAGAAGTACCAAATGTGGAGAAACTGCTTGCCATTAAAGGAGTAGGGATGAGTACTGCGATTGGCTTTGTTGCAGAGGTTGGTGATATCGGACGTTTCACTGATCCCAAACAGATACAGAAACTGGCAGGGCTTGAAATAGTCAAGAAAAGTTCCGGTAAAAAGAAAGGACAGCCAAGGATCAGTAAGAGGGGCAGAAGAAAACTACGAAGAACGATGTATGAATCGGCGCGTGCACTGATGAATTGGAATCCTGCTTTTCAGGATGTGTTCCTTTATTATCGGAACAGGAAAAAGAATCCATTAGGAGGAATGCAGGCGAAAATAGCTGTGGCATGTAAAGCGATCCGGATCTTCTATGTAGTATTACAAACAGGCTGTGATTTTGATGAAGAAAAGTTCCGAAAGGACATCATCAGACCAGAGGCAGCATAACAAAAAGCACATACTGTAACAGATAACGTCCGCCAAGGATTCAATTGGTGCTGGATTACAGGAGTGCTCTCTAGGCAATGACAAAGCAGAGCGAAGCCGCTTAGATATTTTTATAGGGCATTGACCCTGGTAGGGAGCAGAGGCGGCACCCGCTATGGGTAGGCTGGACGAAGGAATTTAGGACTCTTTCAAAGTAAGGATGATCCTGTTAGACATGAGAGGTTAGCAGCCATAGGGAAGAATGGGACACAGATTCGCCTTCATAAAAAGGATGACGTTTTATTTCGTGTACCTTTCTGACTGGAAAACGAAGTACATTGAACCAGAAATGATACAGTTTTCGCCCATTATTATGAGTTTGTTATTGCTTGCAACTTGATTAACCATTGCACAGATGGCTAAAATAAAGGCTTTTTTGTGCAAAATATATAAGAAAGTATAGAGAG
>CAKRKO010000157.1 GCA_934358495.1 uncultured Eubacterium sp.
GCAGTGATTCTGAGAAGAATATGTCAGCTTTCGCTGACCAGAATCACGCACCAAGTCTCACGTGCGTTCGACTTGAATGCTTCGCGAGCGTGCTCGGCGCAGGCAAGAAAGATGTGCCATTGATAATTGCAAGCGTGTAAGTGTACGATAGCACACTTCCTTTTGAAAGAATCACAAAGAGATGCGTTGCGCTGATGTTTGTTTCGGAAACGCTTTTTTTGTATAAATAACCATTAATATCGCACCGATCAGCCAGGAAATCGGATACACCATGTACACACCATCAATGGTTGGAATATGTGGTACTGCCAGCTGGATCCATACCACACGGTAAACGCACAGTGAGAACAGGATAATGACCATTGGCGGAACCGATTTTCCGACTCCGCGGATAGCACCTGCCAGTCCATGCATAATGGCCAGCAGGAAATAAAACGGGCAGAAGTACAGCATGGCTCTTACACCAAATTCAATGACTGTCGGATCTTTGGAAAAGATACCGATCAGCGGATGTGCAAACAATAGCAGGATACTGCCGACGCAGATACAGTAAATAACACCCATGGCAACAGTGACCCGCATGCCTTTCCGCACACGATCCATATTTCCGGCACCGTAATTCTGTCCGGAAAAAGTAGTAGCTGCCATACTGAAACTCATGACAGGCAGAATGTTAAATCCATCGATCTTGATATATGCTGCAAAGCCTGCCATGGCGAGTGCACCATAGCTGTTGACACTGGCCTGAACCAGAACATTTGCAAAAGAAATTACGGTATTCTGGATGGCGGTCGGTACACCAACCTGGATAATACGGAGTGCAACCATTTTATGAATCCGGATTTTTCTCAAGGCTACTTTGTAGCTTTCATTTACATGCATCAGATAAAGCATACAGAGTACGGCAGAGAGCAACTGACTGATATCTGTCGCAATCGCAGCGCCGGCAATGCCCATCTTTAAGACGGGGATAAATAACAGATCCAGTATAATATTGGTAAAAGAAGCAATTGCCAGATATAATAATGCACGCTTGGAATTGCCGACAGCGTTCAAAATTCCACTTGCCATATTGTAAAGAATACTGAAGATCACGCCTGCAAAATAAAGCCGCAGGTAAGTGATGGACTGGGGCATGACTTCTTCCGGTGTGCCCATCCAGCGAAGAATCTGCGGAGACAGAATGAGACCGATAGCTGTCAGGACAACGCCAAGGATCAATGCAATTGCCAGTGCAGTATGTACGGACTCATGGATTCCTTTTTTGTTTTGAGCACCGATAAACTGGGAGACAATGACACCGGCACCGGCAGCTGCTCCCATACTGAAAGAAATCAGCAGCATGATCAGGGAGGAACTCGAACCGACGGCAGCCAGAGCTTCACTTCCAAGGAAATTGCCGACCACGATCGAGTCGACCGTATTATATAACTGCTGAAGCATATTTCCCAGAATTAGCGGAATTGAAAAAAATAAAATATGTTTCCAGATACTTCCTTCTGTCATCAGGGTAGAATGTGATGTCTTTTTCTTGTGTAATGCAATCCCCATAGTTTGATATACCCCTTTCTGTTACAAATTGTATAAAAGAATGCTCACGCAAAATAAAGTTCCAGAAAAAATACTCATGTATTATGTATATATTGGGGTCAAAAGATGCCATACGAATTGTTCCGTACTTCGTACTCCCACAATTCTACCCAATATTCGCATATCGTGAAG
>CAKRKO010000158.1 GCA_934358495.1 uncultured Eubacterium sp.
ACAGAGACACCGGTTGTATCAAACAACAGTGCACACCGTTGGACACCGGATGTACCGATGGTAGTTCCGGAGATCAATCCACAGCATATGGACGTTATTAAGTATCAGAAAAAACGTCTTGGTACAACACGCGGATTTATCGCTGTAAAGCCAAACTGCTCTATTCAGTCCTATGCACCGGTACTGACAGCCTGGAAAGAGTTTGAGCCGTATGAAGTTGTTGCAACTACTTATCAGGCAATTTCCGGAGCCGGTAAAACATTCAAAGACTGGCCGGAGATGGTAGAAAATATTATCCCGTACATTGGCGGAGAGGAAGAAAAATCCGAGAAAGAGCCGCTTCGTCTCTGGGGTGAGATCGATGAGGAGAAAGGTGAGATCGTTCCTGCAACTTCACCGGTTATTACTTGCCAGTGTATCCGTGTTCCGGTATTAAACGGACATACTGCAGCAGTTTTCGTAAAATTCCGCAAGAACCCGACAAAAGAGCAGCTCATTGAAAAATTAGAGCAGTTCAGCGGCGTTCCGCAGGAGTTAAATCTTCCAAGTGCACCGAAGCAGTTCATCCGCTACATGCAGGAAGATAACCGTCCGCAGGTTCAGCTTGATGTTGATTATGAAAACGGCATGGGTATCAATGTAGGTCGTCTGCGTGAGGATACTGTATATGATTGGAAGTTCGTAGGACTTTCCCATAATACAGTTCGTGGTGCTGCAGGTGGAGCGGTTCTCTGTGCAGAACTTCTGAAAGCACAGGGATATATTACAAAAAAATAATTACGTGCTGATAAAAAACATAATAATAAGAAAAGGATGAGTTTTCCGCTGAAATTGGAAGGCTCATCCTTTTTTTGAACGCAGAATAAGCATCCCCTTTACCACTTTACAGTGGTTGCTTATATTGCAAGCACAGGTGGACTCAGACCTTTTTACACTGTAATCTTATATATAATCAAAAATACTTTGTATTGCATCACATAGATTCATCATTTCAGAAATGGTAAGATGCATCAGCTTTTTATGACCACGAACAGATAAATCTAATAATTTTAAATTTTCACAATGAACATATCCTTGTATCATTTCATGATCAATCCATATATGAAGCGGTCCGACGGTAGAATTTTCGATGATAGGGCAGCCAATAATTGCACCACTGTTATTGAAAAAATCTTTGCTCACAACTAATACCGGATGTTTTATTTTCTCAATTTTCAGAATATCTCCCTGATGTATATCCATTACCAGACCTCTTTTCCAGCCGGTTCATCCCAGTCATATTCACCATCGATCATTAATCTTCCGTCAAATTCTGCAGCTCTTTCTTCCAGTGTTTTGTGACGAAACGGTTTTGACAGAGTAATAATGCCATTTGATACCGTAATGTCCAAAATATCGTTTAATGTAATTCCTGCACTTTTCAATATTTCTTTTGATAAGCGGACACCTTGTCCATTTCCCCATTCCTTTACCTGTGCCTGCATAAAAACACCTCCTACGAAACTGATTGTATATAAATGTATATACTAAGTATATACGTAATTGGCAAGTTTATCAAGTTTTTTACAGAAAAAGCATAGAAAAAATAATGAATCTGTGAGAAAATATGTGGCAGATAAGCAA
>CAKRKO010000159.1 GCA_934358495.1 uncultured Eubacterium sp.
AAAAACATTCATACATAGAAAGGAGTTTTACAATGATTTATTCCAAAGAAGTAGAATTGATGTGCCCGGTTGCAAAAGGCGCAAAACATGAACCTGCTCCAATCCCGGAAGAGGGAAAATGGGTTCACTCCAAAAAAATTGAAGATATTTCCGGTTTTACACACGGTGTGGGCTGGTGTGCTCCGCAGCAGGGTGCATGTAAGCTGACTCTGAATGTAAAAGACGGTATCATCGAGGAGGCTTTGATCGAGACAATCGGATGTTCCGGTATGACTCATTCCGCAGCGATGGCAGCAGAGATTTTACAGGGAAAAACAATTTTAGAGGCATTAAATACAGACCTTGTCTGTGATGCAATCAATACAGCAATGAGAGAGCTGTTCTTACAGATTGTATATGGTAGAACTCAGAGTGCTTTTTCTGATGATGGTCTGGCAATCGGTGCCGGTCTTGAAGATCTTGGTAAAGGACTTCGTTCTCAGGTTGGTACAATGTATGCAACAAAAGAAAAAGGTGTTCGTTATCTGGAAATGGCAGAAGGCTATGTAACAGGCATTGCTCTGGATGAGGATAATGAGGTAATCGGATATCAGTTCGTAAGCCTTGGCAAAATGACTGACTTTATCAAAAATGGCGATGATCCGAATACTGCATGGGAGAAAGCAAAAGGTCAGTATGGCCGTGTAGCTGATGCAGCAAAAATCATCGATCCGAGAAAGGAGTAATGGACAATGGCTTTATTTGAATCATATGAAAGAAGAATTGACCAGATCAATTCTGTTTTAAATAGTTATGGAATTGCTTCTATCGAAGAAGCAGAGAAAATCACAAAAGATGCTGGTCTGGATGTATACGATCAGGTAAAGAAAATCCAGCCGATCTGTTTTGAGAATGCATGCTGGGCTTATACAGTAGGTGCAGCTATCGCAATCAAAAAAGGATGCCGCAAAGCTTCTGAGGCAGCTGCAGCGATCGGAGAAGGACTTCAGGCTTTCTGTATCCCAGGTTCTGTAGCAGATCATCGTAAAGTAGGTCTGGGACATGGTAACCTTGGTAAAATGCTTCTGGAAGAGGAGACTGAGTGCTTCTGCTTCTTAGCAGGCCATGAGTCTTTTGCAGCAGCAGAGGGCGCAATCGGTATTGCTGAGAAAGCAAACAAAGTACGTCAGAAACCGTTACGTGTTATCCTGAACGGTCTTGGAAAAGATGCAGCTCAGATCATTTCCCGTATCAACGGTTTCACATTTGTAGAGACAAAATATGACTACAAAGAAGCAAAACTGAACGTTGTATATGAGAAATCATATTCTAAAGGACTTCGTGCTTCCGTAAAATGTTACGGTGCAGATGATGTTCAGGAAGGTGTTGCAATCATGCATCATGAGAACGTTGGTGTATCTATCACAGGTAACTCCACCAACCCGACACGTTTCCAGCATCCGGTAGCAGGTACATACAAAAAAGAGTGTATCGAGCAGGGTAAAAAATACTTCTCAGTAGCATCCGGCGGTGGTACAGGACGTACACTTCATCCGGATAACATGGGTGCAGGTCCTGCTTCCTATGGTATGACAGATACAATGGGACGTATGCATTCTGATGCACAGTT